>NZ_JAMPNG010000016.1:0-106643 GCF_028479245.1 Providencia sp. PROV223 | reverse complement strand
TTTTGTTGCGTTTTTTTGCATTTCAAAAAATAAATTGTTCACTTTATAAGCGGTTCTGATTGTTTTGCCACATTACACAAGGCTTTAATTGGTGAGATATGAAAAGTAATAAATTAAAGACCAGTATAGATAGCTTTCAGAAAATACTAACTGAACAAATTGGCATGGAATTATCGCATCTTAGAAAAGAGAAAGGGCTTAGTGGTAGTGATCTAGCTAAAAAATTAAAGATATCACAACAACAAATATCTCGTTATGAAAGAGGAATATGTAGCATTAATTGTGGAATGCTATTTTCAATTTTATTTTATCTAGAAATTAGCCCGAGTGCATTTTTTGAAAGTGTATCATTGAAAATAAATGAAAAAAATCCTAGTGCTAATTCATTTATTCATAATAGTGAATGCTTATCCGATGAAAAGGATAACTACCATTATATTTTTAATCGACAAACAGAAATTATTTTAAATTCTTTATACAGCAAATAGTTATTTTAAAAATAATAAATTCTAACTATGCCCTACATCATGTTGGGTAATCATCACGTTGTTATATATAAATGAGGTTCAAATGAAAAAAGTATTTTTAGCCGCGCTAGTTTCTGCCGCTATTGCATCTCCAGCACTTGCTGATCAAGGGCATGGTAAAGTCACATTTAAAGGTGAAATCATTGATGCACCTTGCTCAATTAGTTCAGATTCTATTGACCAAACAGTATGGTTAGGCCAAATCGCTAACTCTGTTTTAGCGAATGGTGGTACTTCTAGCGCGAAGCAATTCAATATTGAATTGGAAGACTGTGTATTCCCGAAAGATGCAGATGATAAAGTGTACAACGATAAAGTGAGTATCACATTCTCTGGTGCTAGCGCTGCTTTCAACTCTAAATTACTCGGTGTAACAGGCTTAGATGCAACAGACCCAACTATTGCTGGCAACGTGGGTATTCAATTAACGGATACTAATGGTGCAGCGTTAAATATGGGAGTTGCAACAGCTCAAGAACACCAATTACAAGCAGGTGATAATACATTGCGTTATAGCGCTTATGTACAAGGTGCAAACGTTGCGGTTGATAAAATTCCATTAGGTAAATTCGAAGGCGTAACTAACTTTACCTTAACTTATAACTAATTGATTAGTTTAAGAGGAATACCTTTGTGTTCCTCTACTAATCACCAAATTAAGTCAGAGGTTAAAGTGAAAGGATTTATCTATTTGCGAAGAAAAGTATCTTCTCTATTTCTTCTAACATTATTTCTTTCGCCACAAATGGCTGCATCATCTCATGGATGGGGAAAAGTCACGATGAATGGCGAAATAGTCGATACTGCCTGCGCAATAGATATTGGGTCTAGGGATCAGACCATTAATATGGGGGTGCTTCCAACAAGCTATATTCGTGAAGTTGGGAAAGGCCCCATAAAAGAATTCAATATTAAGCTCATTGATTGTCGTTGGGAAAAATATTCGAAAGATAATAACGAATGGAATTCACTCGAAGTCACTTTTGATGGTCCATCAGAAGGTGATTTTTTCACACTCTCGGGTGAAGCAAAAGGAGTGCAATTGGCATTGCATGATATATCGGGATATTCCATTACACCAGGAAAGCCATTACCCGCATTAGGAATTACGCCAGGGACAATGATCCTGAAATATCAAATGCAATTAGTCACCAATTATCATCCTGTTAAAGCGGGTAATTACCAAACCTTATTAAGGTTCAAGGTCGATTATTATTAATTCTAAGAAATTATATTGGTGTTTTAGGGATGTTTTTTATGTTTTTTAAACAACACAAAATAAATATAATAACGACAACGATAATGATTACATTTGGATCATTATCCGCTCAGTTATATGCTGCCGATACCATACAATTTAATACGGCATTATTTGATTTAGAAGACAAAAAAAACATTGATATTAAGCAATTCTCACGTGCAGGCTATATTATGCCTGGTATTTATCCCCTCAAAGTACAAGTAAATAAAGAAACTTTACCTGAGCAACGGTTTTCATTCTATGCGCCAGAAAACGACCCTGAAGATAGCCTCGTTTGTATCACACCAGAACAAGTCCAGCAGCTAGGATTAACAGCTAGTTCGTTGAAGCAAATTACGTGGTGGCATAATAATGAGTGTCTTGATTTACGCAGTTTGCCTGGCTTTCAAGCTCGAGGGGATTTATCTGACTCTACGTTGTATCTGAGTATACCTCAAGCCTACCTTGAATATAGAACAGCTAACTGGGATCCGCCTTCTTTGTGGGATGAAGGAATTTCAGGGGCTATTTTAGACTACAATATAAACGCAAGAGCGAATAAGCCTCATGATAACAATAGCAACTATAATGTGACAGCAAATGGTGTCGCAGGTGTGAACCTTGGTGCATGGCGCTTTAGGGGAGATTGGCAGGGGCGTGCTCAACGAGAGACTGGCTCGAATAGTAAAAATGAGCATGACTTTCAATGGAGCCGACTATACGCTTATAAAGCGTTAACCAGTATTAAAGCGAAATTGACCTTGGGTGAGGACTATTTTAACACCGATTTATTCGATAGTTTTCGATTTACAGGTGTTGGCTTACGCTCTGATATCTTAATGTTACCACCTAATTTACGTGGGTATGCACCTGAAATAACAGGTGTTGCGACGACAAATGCGACGGTGATTGTTAGCCAACAAGGGCGAATTATTTATCAAGAACAAGTCGCCGCGGGTCCTTTCCGTATTCAAAATTTAAGTGATGCGACGACGGGAAAACTGGATGTTCGAATCGAAGAGCAGGATGGTTCGGTTCAAGAATATCAGGTTGAAACAGCCAATATCCCTTATTTAACTCGACCAGGTAGTATTCGATATAAACTAGCGATGGGTCGCCCAACGGATATGGATCATCATGTCAATGGAGATACATTTGCGAGTGGTGAAATGTCGTGGGGTGTCACTAATGGTTGGTCATTGCTTGCTGGTTCATTAAATAGCCAAGACTATAATGCATTCAACGTGGGTGTCGGTCGTGACTTATTGGCATTTGGTGCCTTATCTTTCGATATTACGCATTCTATTGCAAATATTCCTAATGATAAAAAACTCACAGGTAATTCTTATCGAATAAACTATTCAAAACGTTTTGATGACTATGATAGCCAAGTTCAGTTCGCAGGTTACCGATTCTCAGAACGCAGTTTTATGACTGTAACCGATTTTTTAACGGCTAAAGATTCAGGTGAGCGTCAAGGTAGTAATAAAGAAATGTATGTGATCTCTTTAAATAAAAACTTTAGAGAATCGAGAATTACAGCTTATTTAAACTACTCGCACCAAACCTATTGGGATAAGCCAGAAAGTAATCGCTACAATTTAATGGTGACAAAAACCTTAGATTGGGGAAGCCTGAAGAATATTAATATTTCGTTATCGGCCTATCGTAATAAATATAACGAAACAAATGATGATGGCCTGTATATCTCAGCTTCAATGCCTTGGGGAAATGGTGCAAATATTGGTTATTCATTACAAGCAACACGGGATGATACTGTTAATCGAGCAACCTATTATGACAAATTGTCAGATAGAACCAATTATCAAGTCAGTGCAGGTTCGACCAACAAAGGTGGAACCGCAAGCACCTATATTACCCATTATGGTGATAATACTAAGTTAACTGCGAATGCCAGCTATATTCATAATAATTACACATCATTTGGGGTAGGGGCACAAGGCGGATTTACCATGACTTTAAATGGTGCGGATGCTCATCGAGTCTCAAATATTGGCGGAACTCGTTTGCTCATTGACACTGATGGTGTGGCTAAAATTCCCGTATCAGACCGAGGGATACCTATTGCATCAAATGCATTTGGTAAAGTGGTTGTCCCTGATTTAAATAGCTACTACCGCAGTAAAGTTAAAGTCGATTTAAATGCATTACCGAATAATGCCGAGGTAACGGATTCTATTGTTCAAGCGACATTAACAGAAGGCGCGATTGGCTATCGCAAATTTAATGTGTTGTCTGGTGAAAAGATGATGCTTTCAATGCGTATGTCTGACGGTTCTGCACCGCCATTTGGCGCTCAGATCACGAATTTGAAAGGAAAAGAAACGGGAATAGTCACTGATAATGGATATGCCTATGTTAGTGGTATCAACCCAAATGAAGTCATGATTATTCATTGGGGTGGTGAAGCACAATGTGAAATTAATTTTCCTGAAAATTTAGAAACAATTAACCAAGGATTATTTATTCCTTGTAAACCATTATCAAATAAACGTAATGAAGCAGATAATAATCTGTAAATGAGTGATTGCTATGAAAAAATTAACTAATTTATATATCAGTACTATTTTATTAAGCAGTTTAGTTAGCGGAAGCGCATTCTCGGCAATTGCTTTAGATAGAACCCGAGTTATTTTTAATGGCGATCAAAAAAGCGTTTCAATTACTATTACTAATAAAAATAACCAGCTACCTTATTTGGCTCAAGGGTGGATTGAAAATATTCAAGGGGTAAAAATCACTTCACCGTTTGCTGTATTACCGCCGGTACAGCGAGTTGAACCCGAAAAATCAAGCCAAGTCCGTATTGAGGCGCTTCCTGAAATTAGTCAGTTACCGCAGGATAGAGAAAGTGTTTATTACTTCAATTTAAGGGAGATCCCGCCAAAAAGTGATAAACCGAATGTTTTGCAATTAGCGTTACAGAGCAAAATTAAATTATTTTATCGTCCTAAAAGTATCATGCTAAGCGAAACAGAAATGCTGAATAACCCTTGGCAAGAAAAAACACAGCTTATTAAGCAAGGTGACCAATATATCATTAAAAACCCAACTCCCTTTTATATCACGATTATTGGTGCGGCTGAGCGAAAAAATTCACCGGTAAATCAGAATTTTAAGGCAGTTATGGTTGCACCATTTAGTGAAGAAAAATTAGGAGTTCCAAGTTCTACTGTGGGGGCAAATCCGGTATTGACCTATATAAATGACTATGGTGGCCGGCCAAAACTTCAATTTAAATGTCAAGCAAATACATGTCAGGTTGTTCCTGAAAGTAAATAGAGAGGAAAATGATGATTAATCAAAAAAGCTTTTCCTTACTCTTTGGATTATCTCTCATATTTCATTCAGCTGTGATATATGCGGCCTCAAATAATGCCTTTTATAACACAACAGGCAATTGGGATGTTGAAGGTGCAAATGGTAAAATTTTCGTTTATGGCTCATTAACGGAGAGTGCATGCCATTTATCGATGGATTCTGCATTTCAATCCGTTGATTTAGGAAATATTGAAACTGCATCATTAAAAACAATTGGCGCCCAAGGCCACAAGACGCCGGTAAACATCGAGTTATTGGATTGTATCGAAACCCCAACGGTTTTGAGAAACAATAAATCCGGTAATGTTACATGGAGTCTTTCTCAGCCAGGTATGAAAATTAGGTTTATCACGCCAGTTGTCCCTTTTAGGCCGAACATAGCGAGAGTTGAAGGTGTTAATGGGCTTGGATTACAGATAACTAATCCTAAAGGAAAAGAAATTGCTTTTGGTGAGTACAGTGAACCTGAGCTTATTTCTCCGGGGCAAAATATTTTAACTTATTATGTAGCTCCCGTAAGAATCGCAGAAAAATTACAGGCTGGAGCTTATCGAAGTGTTATTTCTTTTCAAATAACGTATGAATAATCTTAATAGATTTTCTGATATAGCATTGAAGGTATTTATATGAATAACTTAAATTTCAATTTTTATAAATTTAAAAAAATAATACTCTCGATGCTATTAAGTTTGTTATTTTTTCCGTTACCGAGTCAGGCAAAAAATGGTCAAATCGGTGAAATTAAGATACGAGGACAACTTGTCGCAGAAGCTTGTACAGTAAGACCTGGTGATGAAAATATCATTGTGGACTTTGGTACTATTGTTAATAAATACCTCTATATTAACCAAAAAACACCACTTGAAAATTTTAATATTCATTTAGATGACTGTGATAATAGTATCTTTAGAACGGTGACCGTTAAGTTTACAGGAAGCGAAAATACCCATTTACCAGGCCTTCTTGCATTAGATTCTGGCAGCATGGCTTCGGGTATCGGAATTGAAATCTTAGAATTTAGTGGTAAAAAAATTCCTATTAATAGTACGACGCCTGCATACAATTTAGAGAATGGCACGAATATTTTAAGTTTTAATGCGAATGTGCAAGGGGAACCTGATGCAATAAAAAATAAAAGTATTGCGTTTGGCCATTTTACTGCAACCGCTATTTTTAGTTTAATTTATGATTAAGGTATCAGTAACAATGAAGATGTTATTATTACTTCTCGCAACCTTATTATTTTCCCCGACTATTTTTGCTTTCCAGTGTAAAACTAATGGAGGACAAGAAGTTGGTGGGGGAACACAAAGTATTTATGATGTTCCTCTAGATAATGATATTTTTGCTGTACCTAATCGTATAAATGAATTTGCGGATGTGAGTGATTTTATGACCTGCCGTAATGAAGCCCCTAGTGCTTATGTTGATTATTTAAATGTGACTGGTGCTGACCTTGGTCCCACATTTAAGAATAACCCAGAATTAAAAGCGGGAGTGGTCGTGCGTGGTGCTTACTATTTAGCACCATTTAGCGGTAAAGAAATTCAAGTATTTCGTTTAACCACAGCAAGTGAACCTTTACAAATTAAATTATATTTACAGGTAAATGTTAAACCAACGCCATCAGTTTTGGTAAGAAAAGGCGATTTGCTGATGACGTTAGATCTCCATAAATATGCGACATTTGTAAATAGTAATCAGCATATTGACCATGCTTATTTTAAATGGAATTTCTATGCAGGTAATGATGTAGTTGTTGGAACGGGTACGTGTGATATCAATGATAACCAAATCATCATTGTTGATTTTGAAACAGTAAATGCATCGGGTATTTCAACAGTGGGAAGTGCAAGCCGTTTTCAACGTAACGCAGAAATCACTTATAGTTGTGAAGATAATAATCTGACAGCGCCAATAAAGATGATTATTAGCGGAGAAACTTCGACTTTTTCATCTGACGCTTTACTTGTTAGAACTGGAGATATTGGTAGTCAAGGTCCTATTATGCCGGGATTAGGTGTTGAGATTTATCATCAAGGGCAAAGAGTTTCCCCTATGAATGGGCATTTCGATTCAAAAATAGAAAATGGGCATGGTAGAGACACACTAATGTTTACGCTAGTTAAAAAACCTAATTTATCGCCAAATGAATTGATAGAAGGCCAGTTTAGTTCAGCAGCTACCATTATTATGTCCACTCCGTAGTTATTGAAATAGAGAGGTTTTTATGTGGATGAAAGCCTCTATTTTTTCTCATCAGCTCTCTATGGTTACTGAGTAAATCGTGCCTATAAAAAATCACAATATATTGATGGTTTTTTATAAACACATTTTAGATTAGACAAAATAAGTTAAACACGCCGAATTTTGAATTATCCTCGTTAGCATATTTTCTTAAATAACATCACATAATTTCTCTATCAATGAAGCTCAAAGCCTATCAGGTCTCAGCGGCTAAAGGTATAATCACATAATTATCTGATAGATTTAGAGGCGAAGATGGCAAAACTCACCTTACAAGAGCAAATGCTAAAAGCAGGATTAGTCACCAGCAAGAAGATGGCTAAAGTGCAAAGAACGGCTAAAAAATCACGCGTTCAAGCGCGTGAAGCAAGGGAAGCCGTAGAAGAGAATAAAAAAGCACAGCTTGAACGTGATAAGCAATTAAGCGAACAGCATAAGCAAATGGTGCAATCCAAAGAGTTTAAAGCGCAAGTTAAACAACTTATTGAGATGAATAAAGTTGATATTTCAAAGGGAGATATTAGTTTTAATTTCACCGATAACAATGTGATCAAGCAAGTTGTTGTAGATAAAATAACACAAACACAATTGATCAGCGGTCGTCTGGCGATTGCCCGTTTAGCGATTGAGAATAGTGATAACAATGAGTATGTGATTATCCCTGCAAGTGTAGCGGATAAAATAACCCAAAGGGATGCGGATAGTATCGTACTCAATAATGCGCTCAGCCAAGAAGAACAAGATGAAGATGACCCGTACGCGGACTTTAAGATCCCTGACGACCTGATGTGGTAATATTCGTCATAACTTAAATTGAAGTACGGCTAGCGATGTGCACTTACAGGGCAGAGCAATTTATTTTACCAGTCATAAAATGAGACAGTGGTTACTTGGGCGTTAAAACGGGCTCGCACAGCGAGTATTAACGCTTTCTTGGCTAATGGGATGAACAAAATGCAGTTCGCTGGCGTGCAACATGAGCCGAGATGCATGCTCTGGTATTTGGCCCCCATATAGGTCACAGCCTAATATAGGGTGGCCTAATTGTTGGCAATGAATACGAAGCTGATGCGTTCGACCCGTTTCTGGAACTAATTGGACTCGAGTTACTGGAAGCAATGTGCCATTATCTAAAGGGTGATACAGACGTTCAATCACGTGATAGTGGGAGCGGGCAGGTTTGCCATTAATTTCGCAAAGAGACATGCGAGGAAACAGTGCTGGGTCTCTTGCTATTGCAGCATCAATGATGCCCTCATCAACTGTTAAATGACCACAAAGTAGAGCTTGATATACTTTAATTACCGTTCGCTGGCTAAATTGTTGGCTCAGAGCGGCATTCACTGCTTTATTACGTGCAATCACCATTAATCCTGAAGTGCCAAAATCGAGTCGGTGAACAAGAGTACATTCAGGGAAGATTTGTACTAATCGGTAATGCACTGAATCTAAGTTTTGTGGGTTTTTTCCAGAAAGACTTAGTAGGCCACTCGGCTTATTAATAAGAGCAAGATGTTCATCCTGGTAGATAATTTCTATCTTACCGTGGCAGGGCGGCGCAATAAAGGTGTCGATGATTTCAGTCATTAGCCTTTCCAACAAAAAATAGCGGTTGATAATAACCAATTTTTAGTATGCAGGCGAATGCTTGCTACTTGCATCACGTAAATTTATCACTCAGACTAAAAGTAAAGCCGTAGTCTGCACACGCATTGTGCTCTATACTGCGTGTTGTAAAAACTGAATCAATAAAAGATTAATTAGGCGGTAATGGCGATGAATGGAACGATCACAACATGGTTCGAAGATAAAGGTTTTGGATTTATCAAAGATGAGAATGGCGATAACCGTTATTTTCATGTGGTTAAAGTTGCCAACCCTGAGTTGATTAAAAAAAATGCTGTAGTCACTTTCGAACCGACGACAAATAATAAAGGGTTGTCTGCATTTGCAGTCAAAGTCATACCTGAAAGCAAATATATTTATATTGCGGGTGAGCGCATTAAGATTACATCTATAAAATCTTATCGCGTTTATTCGGTGGACGTGCCTGCCGATACGCGTATTGATAAAGAAAATACTGTGTTATCTATTGGTGCATTGATGAACAGCATTAAACCTAAATCAGATAAACCGGACCAAATGCGCTCCTTGAAAAAATTAGAAATTAGCACATTACATGGTACTGCTTTAACATTTTCGGAAGATGAAATTGATATTGATGAAGCTGTGAAGCAACTCAAATTTAAGTGATTTTTTGTAAGGCAAATAGCGCTCAAGGGAAGCGCTATTTGCTTGTTTATCATGTTATTCTTTCTTCTACTATTCAGTACTAGAAAGCATCAGAGTGACGACGAGCTCCCTAGTGAGAACACTCAATGTACCGTGTTTGTAATGGTGCTGATGAAGTAGCTGAATTATTTGTATAAAAGGTATCACAAAGGAAACAACCTATTGTGATACCAATTTTTCCTCGATTACTGTCGCATTTCACAAAAATCACTTCTTAAATTCAACATCGGTTGGTCATTTAACGTATAATCAATCGATTGGTTGCCTATATTGACTTTATTATCATAAAAAGAATGACTTCTGGGCTAATTAGGCTGATTAAGGGGGGGGATATGTTGGATTTCTTAAAAAATTACGATAATTTAACCATTAGCGAAAAAAAAGTTTTAAAATACCTGACTGATAACATTACGGATATCCCTTACTTAAATATTAATGAACTGGTTGCTAAAACCTTTGTTTCTAAAACAGTTATCATTAATTTATCGCAAAAATTAGGGTTTAGTGGGTTTAAAGAGCTTAAATTTCAGATTAATAATTATATTTTAACAAAAAATAAAACTGAAAAAATTATCCCGTCATCTTATAAAAAACAACTCGAAAAAAATATTAATAAAAGCTTTACGTTAATTAATGAAGAGCAAATTAGTGATTGCGCTAAAATACTACATAAATCGAGAAATATTTTTATTGTTGCAAGAGGAACAAGCAAAGCGGTTGGTTATTACCTTGAGCATTTGCTATTTGCGTTAGGACTACACTGTTTTTTCATTAATGACTACAATTTATCTGATTCTTTCACTCGATTAGTTAGCAAAGATGACACTGTTATTTTTATCTCGCTATCTGGGGGAACAAAAAAAATTATTGAAACAGCAAAAATTGTGCAATTAAAAGGAGCAAATATTATTAGCATGACCGCTTTTAATACTAATGAATTAACCACTTATACTGATAATACTCTGTTTTGTTTTGCCGATAATTTTGATACTAAAAGGGATGATACCAAATCCAGAATTGGCTTTTTTATTTTAGTGGATTTACTTATCAATGAATTAGAAAACTTACTTTAAGTTTCTGCTTTTATTTCCTAAAAATTTCATTTGTTTTTCATTCTTATCTTTGTCAATGAGTTTTATATTAAAATGACCTAGGTCATTAATTATGACCTAAGATAATTTTTAAAACCGTGACATCATTTCTTTTATAACCCCCCCAAGCTAGTATGCCCTTAATTCTAATAATAGAAGTCATAAGGAAACAGTATGGCCAGAAAAAAGTTTGGTGAATCTATTCAACGCTTTGGGAGAACATTACTCCTTCCGATAGGTGTATTAGCGCCTATCGGTATGATATTGGGTATCAGTGGTGCATTAGTGCAGACTTATATGATTGCACGTTTTCCTTTTCTCGGAAATGAAACAGTTAATGCATTACTTGTCAGTATTCGCTCAATCGCAGGTGTTATTTTTGATAATATTCCCTTGTTGTTTGCAATGGGTGTGGCCTATGGGATGAGCCATCGAGATAAGGGGATTGCCGTCTTTGCCTCGGTAGTCGGCTACTTATCGCTGATCATCACCATGAATATTTGGTTAGTCCTTACCGGTAAACTTGCTGACCCTGCAATGATGGGCCAAGTGGGACAAATTAAAGTTCTTGGCATACAAACTTTAAATATCAGTGCTGCCGGAGGGATTATTACTGGTTTGATTGCCGCTTGGGCCACCGATAAGTTTTATAACCTTGAGTTACCGACCGCATTCGCTTTCTTTTCCGGTAAAAAATCCGTTTCTATTATTATGATAGGTTTAATGATTGGAGTGGGGGCGTTATTACCGTTTATTTGGGAAGTATTAGTTCAAGGTTTGATGAAACTCTCTGCGGTATTTTTAAGTCCAGTGGGGCCATTTTTTACGGCAGGAGGTGAACGCTTATTTATTCCATTTGGTTTACACCATGTATGGAACGTTTTGTTTAGATTCACTGAAGCGGGTGGTACTTATATTATTGATGGCCAAACCTTTGTTGGCGTTGTCCCTGCATTAACTGAAGTACTTTTTAACCAAGGCCCGGATAGCGAATATTGGGCGATGATGCCAAGTTTGACTCGCTTTATGGCGCAGCAACAAATGTTGGTTACATTGTTCCTCTTCCCTGCGATTGCTCTTGCTATATATAAAACATCGAAGAAAGAAAACCGCGCAGAAGTGAAATCCATGCTTGTCACCATGGTATTAACGGCAATGCTTGGTAACGTCACAGAGCCACTCGAATTTACCTTCGTATTCATTGCGCCATTACTGTATTTAATTTATGCCATTATTGTCGGTATTGGTGCGGTGTTACTTTCATTGGCTGAGGTTGGTATCGGTTATATTCGTGGAACCGTCTTTGATTTTACTATCTTTGGTCTGCTGTACGAACACACTAACTGGATCTTCCTTGTTATTATCGGTAGCTGTTTAGCCGTCGTCACTTACTTTATTTTCTACTGGGCAATTATTAAATTTGATATTAAAACTCCTGGTCGTGAAGAATCTAGTAATCTGAAAAATACTTTAATTAAAGAAAAACGCTACGGCGAAATTGCAGAAATTTTAATCCAAGCATTAGGTGGAAAACAAAATATTCGTAATGTAGATAACTGTATTACTCGTATGCGTATTGATGTTGGAGAAGTTAACCAAATTGATAAAGATTTAATGTTGGAATCAGGATGTACCGCATTCTTCTTTCCATCGGCAAACCACGTCCATGTCGTATATGGACCAAAGGTTGAGTTCGTTCGCAATGCTGTTGATGAAGCAATGAAGAAATAAAGAAAGGATACGAAATGAGAGCATTATACGATTCTAAAAGTAAAACTATTGATGACCGTGGAATTAAAGACTTATTGTCTGATGAAGCAAAATATTCTACTTGGTTAATGTTTGAATCCATGCTGGCCCAAGCTCAAGCTGAACTGGGATTTATTCCTCAATCAGCGGCAAATGAAATTAAAGAAAAGGCCGTAATCGAAAATATCGATTTTGAAGAAATGAGCCGTATTTACCAAAAAATAGGCCATGGTTTCGTACCTTTCTTAAAGGTTTTAGTGAATGCTTGCTCTGAGGAAAGCGGTAAATATATCCATTATGGTATTACCACACAAAATATTCAGCAAAGTTCACAGCTGTATATGATGAAAACCGTACACCATAAATTTATGTTGTTATTGGGTGAAATCATCGAAAACTTGTCGAATCTGGCTGAAAAAACCAAACATATGGTGATGCCGGGAAGAACCCATGGGCGTCATGCAATTCCGATAACCTATGGCTATAAGGTTTCAGTGTGGATCAGTGACTTTATTGACTGTTATCAGCGAATGAAAGAGTGTGAAAAGCGCGTGTTCACTATTATGATGGGTGGTGCTGTTGGCGCTTTTAACTCGATGCCTGAGGTTGGAATGGCGGTACAAAAACGTGTCGCTGAACTGGTGGGGATGGAAGCCATGGAAGTACCATCCAGAAATTTGAGCACCCATAAACTTGAATATATGGCAAATTTAGCGCTAATGGCGAATATTTGCCATAAAATCGGCGAAGAGGTCTATAGCACAACGTTAGAAGAAATTGCAGAAGTTTCTGAAGGGTTTACCAAAGGAACAGTAGGCAGTAGTACTATGCCACATAAAATAAACCCGAAACTGGCAAAGGGAATTATCGCTAACTCGCAGAAATTATATTCCTTACCAAGTGTTGGTATGTATTCCGCGGTAAGGCCTTATGAAGGAGATAGTAGTTCTTATATGTTATTTGATGGGTTAATCGAAGAAGCTTTGGAATTAACCACAGAAATTTTATTAAGAACAGAGGAGCTTTCGAGGACGATTGTGCCACATGAAGAGAGAATGCTTCATAATGTATTGAGAAATAAAGGTCTTGATAATACTGAATATGTCATGATGAAGATGGCGGAAAAATTAGGTAAAGATAAAGCTCATTCCCTTCTGTATGAAGAAGCTATTAAAACGGCAGCGGATGGGGAGGATTTCTACACTAATTTAACCAAAAACAGTGTGATATCAGCAGCGTTCAGTAATGAAGAAATTAAAGCTATGCTCGACCCAAGGTCTTATATTGGGTTATCTGTCGAAATTGCTGAAAAAGAAGCAAAACGTGGATTAGCAATTGCCCAAGAAATTAAGCAACAATATCAATAGGTATTTTTAGTATATTATATAAAAATATTTAAAATAACGGCCTATCTATTATATAAATAGGCCGTTATGTGTTTATTCGCCAGCGAGTGCTCTTGGGAATAATAAATTGTTTTCTAGGTTAATATGATTCATTAAGTCATCAATCAGTTCATTGATACCATTATACAACACACACCAGGTAGTACAGGCTTCTGGTGGCGGTGTGACATTATCGGTAATGCCTTTAATAGCCTCTAAGATATCACCAGCATCATCATGTTCTTGTTCCATCACGCTAATTGGCGCTGCTGCATTTCGACCCATTCCGTTTTTTATCATAGGGAATAAAACGCGTTCCTCTTTCATCATATGGCTAGTTAATTCTTCCAGTAATGCTTCTAAGTATTTTGATAAACCTTTTGGCACGCTTGGCTTATTTGCATGAACGCGTTCAACTTTTTGTGCTTGTAAAATAAGCTCAGGTAATTGTTCTCTGTGCCTATCATGATAGCGAACAATGATAAAATCGATAATTTCACCGAGCGGTGCTTTACGCCAGTCTTTTTCTAACGTTTCTGTGGCTAATTTAGCTAATTGGCTTTCTAATAGGTCAATATCTAAATTTAATTTTTCTGCACTACGGCTGAGAGTCTGTTTTCCACCACAACAGTAATCCATATTATATTGGCGGAATAAAGAAGAGGCTCTAGGAATAGATAATGCGAGCTGTCCAAGTGTTTTATCTCTAAATTGCATATGAGGTATCCTCTAAAAAATCATAAAATTCTGATGCTACTTTGTTAGTTAATTTATGCAGGTAATGCCCATTGGCGAGCAATATTACGTCCATACTCACGGCAGTCATCTAATGTTTTTGTGTCTGGTTTCCATTTTGCTTTTAAAGATAATGCGGTATCAAAACCGGCATCCATCAAACGTGTTTGAACACGATCAACAGCGCCACCATTCCAGCCAAAACTCCCAAAAGCAGCGGCTTTTTTATTTAAAAAACGTAAGCCAGTAATTTCTTCAAGCATACCTGCTATTTTGGGCATCATGACATTATTCATGGTTGAGGTACCGACCAACGCCGCCTTGGAGCGGAAAACATGAGTAATAATGTCGTTTTTATCACTGCGTGCAACGTTAAATATTTTAACGGCGACGTTAGGGTCGGCTTCATTGATGCCTTGAGCGATTGCATCCGCCATTAAACGGGTATTATTTGACATGGTATCGTAGAAAATAGTGATGCGATCTTCTTGGTAATCGGCTGCCCACTTCAAATATAATTCAATGATTTGATTTGGGTTATTACGCCATACGACCCCGTGTGACGTGGCTATCATATCGACAGGTAGGTTAAAGCCTAAAATTTCATTTATTTTTGGCGTTACTAAGCGGCTAAATGGTGTAAGAATATTGGCATAGTAGCGCTGGCATTGCTCAAATAATTCATTTTGGTCGACCTCATCATTAAATAATCGCTCATCACAATAGTGCTGCCCAAAAGCATCATTACTAAAAAGCACTGCATCTTCAGTAAAATAAGTCATCATACTGTCAGGCCAATGTAGCATTGGAGTTTCAATGAAAATCAATTGCTTATTGTTACCTATATTGAGCGTATCGCCTGTTTTAACGATTTTAAAATTCCACTCAGGATGGTGGTGGTGACCATTTATTGAATCAATAGCATTAGCGGTGCAATAGATAGGGGTATTAGGAATAAAGCGCATTAATTCAGTTAATGCACCAGCATGATCTTCTTCTGCGTGGTTAATCACGATATAGTCAATATCATTTAAATCAATTTGTGAGCGTAAGTTTTCAACAAATTCACGACTAAACTTATGATCGACAGTATCAATAAGTACATTTTTTTCTTCGCGGATTAAATAGCTATTATAACTACTTCCCTTTAATGTTTTATATTCGGTTCCATGAAAATCACGTACTTCCCAATCACGTTGACCCACCCAATGAATATTATTTTTTACATGAATCGCCATATTAATTTTATCCTGTATTTTTTAAAGTATAGGAAGATATAATCAATATTCATGCCAATATTTAACCAATTGATTTTTAGATAAATTTAAATAAATATTTTTAATGTATAGTCATAATGACTGTATCAATAATCGTCATTATGACTATACTTGTTGTCAAATTGACTATGGGGAGTAGATCATGGGTTTTTCTGTTGAAGCATTAGCAAAGATCGCAATAGAGTTACAAGATGGTATGGAACATGCAGATCGGTTTCAGCGTTTGATTACCACATTAAGGCAATCATTAGGGTGCGATGCTTGTGCGTTATTGCGCTATGAACCAGGTCAATTTATTCCCTTAGCAATTGATGGATTAATGGCTGATGTTTTAGGCCGCCGATTCTTTTTGGCGGGACACCCTCGGCTTGAAGCAATTGCAAGAGCTGGCGATGTAGTACGTTTTCCTGCGGATAGCCAGCTCCCTGATCCATACGATGGGTTAATTCCTCATCATCAGCATCTAAAAGTCCATGCTTGTGTCGGCTTACCTTTGTATGCGGGGCAAAATCTTATTGGTGCATTAACATTAGATGGCATGGAACCTGATCAATTCGATGCATTTAGCAATGAGTCACTTAGGTTAATTGCTGCATTAGCTGCTGGGGCATTAAATAATGCATTACTTATTGAACAGCTTGAAAACCAAAATATATTGTCGGGTAAACCTATACGATTTAAACCTTCAGGAGAAACCGAAATCATCGGTTTATCTCTTCGTATGCAACAATTAAAAAAGGAAATCGATATTGTTGCTGCGTCAGAATTAAATGTTCTGGTTAGCGGAGAAACGGGAACAGGAAAAGAATTAGTTGTTAAATCCATTCATGAAAAATCCCTTCGAGCAGAGTATCCTCTTATTTATTTAAACTGTGCGGCATTACCTGAGAGCGTGGCAGAAAGTGAATTATTCGGCCATGTTAAAGGGGCTTTTACGGGAGCAATTAGTCACCGTAGTGGTAAATTTGAAATGGCGGATAATGGCACTTTATTTTTAGATGAAATTGGAGAGTTATCATTAGCATTACAGGCAAAATTACTGCGAGTATTGCAATATGGTGATATTCAACGTGTTGGTGATGACCGCAGTTTACGCGTTAATGTCCGTGTATTAGCGGCAACTAATCGTGATCTACGTGAAGAAGTATTAGAGGGGCGGTTTAGGGCAGATTTATTCCATCGTTTAAGCGTGTTTCCTCTACTTGTTCCCCCATTAAAGGAACGTGGTGAAGATATTATTTTATTAGCCGGATATTTTTGTGAGCAATATCGTCAGCGTTTTGGCTTATCTAGTGTGGTACTGAGTTCTTCATTACAACGGTATTTACTCAACTATTCATGGCCTGGCAATGTACGTGAATTGGAACATGCGATTCATCGTGCTGTTGTTCTTGCTCGTGCCTCAATTGACACTGGCGATATTATCTTACAGCCTCAATATTTTATCTTTGATAACAATGAGTATGAGTTTACGGAAACCTCAAAGAAAGTAATACCATTAACTAAAAACTTACGTGAAGCAACAGATGACTTTCAGCGTAAAGTCATTACACAAGTACTGGAACAAAACCATCACAATTGGTCTGCATGTGCTAGAGAATTATCTTTAGATATTGCTAACTTACATCGACTAGCTAAACGACTAGGCCTGAAATAAAGTATTAAGGGCATCGTAATGCTGCCCTTAGAATCTTAATTTTCTAATCCATTAATAATAAGCTGTAGCCCGTCAGCAAATTTCAAATCGTAGTTATTAGCAAACAACATTTCTTTGGCTTTCCATGTATAGGGATATTTATCTTTAGATAATTGGTTAAACTCAGATTATTTCTTGCCTTATTTTTGGCAATATTCCTTTTTCATATAGAGTTTCACATATTTCTCGAGTTGCTCAAGCTCTTCGTTATCACTTTCGTTACGTTGTAAATGCCGAAATAGTGTGGAAATTTTCTTCAAATCAAACCGGTTTTGTTGAATACGTTTTTCAAGTGCAATAAGGGCTCTTTTCTTTGATGCATGATGTGCAAATTGCTTTTGTAAAATAAGTAGGTACAGCCAAATGCTTTGCCGAGTGATAAAAAAATCGAATATAGGTGAGGGCGAGAAATTTGCTTTTTTTGCTAGTAATAATCCACTAAATAAGCGGTGGATAAACTGAGTTGTAGATGGTTTATGGCTTTGGATTAGAGCTGTAATTCCCTGTTTAAATTGCTGTTCTGAAAGATAAATTAATTGCTGGTAACGTTTTTTAGGGCTGGTGGGATAAACCCACGCAAAAGCGGCCATTGCAACTAATGGGCCGGAAACAATCGCAATGGCATTACCGATGCTTTGAGTGAGTGAAAGCGTAAAAGGATAGCTTGGTTGCAGCAAAATTAAAGAGACCATAATGTAATCAAAAGCAATTAAAATCAGGCGATTATGAGAAAAAATGACAACACCGCTAATAATCACTGGAATAATGAAAAAGGTCATCTGCCATGATGAAGAGGCAAAAGGCCACAAGTACCATGTGCAGATTAATGCGGCAATGGCACCAAAAAATTGCCCTGTGAAAATATTTTTCATGAATCTTGCGGGGTGATCAAGGGAAGCGAATAGAGCCAACATCACGGAAAGGCCGAGAATGAGGTAAGCCAACATTTGCCATTGTGTCCAGAACCATAAAACACCGACGGCGCCTATTGTAACAAAAGAACGAGTGAAAGATTGCCATGCGGAAATTTTATCTTGGTGGAGTTTTAATTTGTCAGTTTTATTTATCTTCTTGATTGATTTACCTAAAGTAGCATAGTAAAACGGGACTAAAAGCATTTTAAGTACACCATTGGGGCATAATGATAAAATATATTTCCACTCTTTGTCAGCGGGCTCTTGCGCAGGAAAATAAAAGGGAGCGATAGATTGATATTTATCTAAATGCAATAATATCTGGCTTTGAAACATGAGCTTTTGACGTGCTTTAGCAACTTGTTTACGGTGGTAATGCCAGCCGATGCGATTCGTTTCTAGAATTTCCTCATAACTTGTCATCACTTGCCAGAGTTGGTCAATTTCCTGTGACTTAATTGGTTTTTTTTTCTCAAGTGTGCGATGCAAAATTTGATAAAATAGTGTATCAACCTGGTTTTTAAGTGTAATAACGGGTTCTTGTTCACGTTTTGGTGTAAATAAAAAATTGAAAACTACTGCGGAAAGAACGCCAACAAGGATAGTCCATAGCCGATCCCAAGCGACCATAAACAGGTTATCTGTCATGTGGACACTTAGCATGCTGACCATGACTGCTGAATAACCCGCTAAAAAGGTACCATAGGCCACAAAGCCTTTTTGCAGTTGACCAATACCGCTACATGCTCCTAACCATAATGCCAGCCCTACGATAAATAATAGCGGGCTGATAATGTGTAGTTGAATTAATATTATGCCAACTAGCACGCCAATGACTGTTCCCGCGAAACGCCACCAACTTTTTTCCAGTAAGTTTTCGCGCCAAGGTTGTGCAGAGGCCCAGACGGTCATGGCTGCCCACTGTGGGTGAACAAGCTGCAAATATTGAGCAATAAATAGAGCAGCAATTGAGGCACAAGCCGTAATCACCGCAAAACGAAAGCGTATAGGATTAAACCCTAAACGGTGCAAAAAAGTGATGTTTTGTAGCATTGAGTATGAGTAAATTTGGCGTGTTAAATGGTTTATTAGTTGATAATATCAACTAAAGTCACAGTAATTATTAACTAATTAGTTGATAAAATCAACTAAAGAGGCATTATGCGTACAGAGCAAGCCAGAGTGTTTGGGGTGATAAGCCGAGCTGCTCATCATTATATGAAGTGGATGGGGGAGCCTTATGGTATCAATGCCATTGAGTGTTTGATGATTTTGCATATTGATCAGTATGATGAGTCAACCCTAGAGCAGATTACAAAAGCCATGGTTGTGGATAAATCAGTAACGACTCGAGGAGTGAGCAAATTTTTAGCTAAGGGGTGGGTTGCTAAAACGAATAGTTTAGTTGATAAACGGGTTTATCATGTTTCGTTGACATCACGCGGCAAAACGATTGTGAATGAGTTAAATTACAAACTAAATAAGTGGAATGATTATTTAGCAGCGGACTTGCCAGAACAAGAGGCTGAACAGCTATTTAGCGCACTAGAAAGTTTGGCAAAACGAGCCATTGAAAGCTCGGTGGCAGATTTTCCGCGTTTATTAGAAGAACTCAATGAGTGCCGGTAAATATAATTCCCCATTAAGAGGGGATAGAATATTTTTAATTGGTCTTGATGAAATGAGTGTTACTATTGCTGAATGGCAGCCACCGGAAGTAGTACTATTTCAGATAAGTTCTCAGGTATTGGGCTCAATTTATTACTCATCATGATTAATTCACCATCTTTTTCAATTCTTGCACTCATTCCTAAGGTATATCGTTTGGATTGAAATTCTTCAGGAAGAGCGACGGTAAATGCGATACTACGTCCTGCACTTTGTGATTTGAAACTGTAATCAAGATTAGACTTTGCATTGTTTTCATTCTGTAGTATTGACGTCAACGACAGTGTGATTGTGGCATTTTCAGGAATATCGTAAGAATGTGAATAAATATTACCATTGATATGATAAGTGGGAGTTTGAGTAAAATAACTCATTAAATTATTACTACAAGCGGATAGCATGAAAGTTATAAAAAATATGAATATTGAAAAAATGTGTTTTTTTGAAAAGTTGGGGTTAATATTTAACATTAAATGTTCTCTTTGGCGAAATCTAATTATAGTGATTAACGAATAAAAATCTTCTGAAAAAAATATCGCATATAGGTGTAAATACTTTTCTTGGCATCGTATTTAGAAAGCATCGGCATTTCTGATTTTTCCCCTGTGTATAAAATACCAATGCGAGGTAAAGTCATAATTAAATTTTCATCTAGATCAATTTTTTTAAAGGATTGTCGCAATTGCCTGACTAGCTTGTAATAGCTACTTTCAGTCACGATAGTGCCTCTTTTTTCCCAAATCTCGTACATAACTTCTCTTTTACTATTTGTTTTTACTAGTAATAATTTAAGAAGGCATGATTCATTTTCTGAAAGGTTAACGACTTTTTTTCACGCGAAAGTGTTCGCTTGAGTGGGTCATATACTACATGCCCAGACAAGAGAATCATTGATTCTTTTTCACTATAGTCAATGTTATCCATAAAATTATCTATTGTTGATAAATCGGTCATAATCTATACCTATACTAACTGTTGATGAAATGTATTCCAATATAAAAAAACGAGGCTAGTCAGAATATTTAGAAAATAAAATCGTTTTTTGATATTGAGTTCATGTGTTTTGATGGGGAGAATTTAAACTATATTCACGGGTTGTATATATCAATTTTTATTTATATTTTTTATATTTATTTATTTTTGTCAAATAAATAGGCTTAGCATATTAAAAAAACATACCAAACCTATAAATATTAGTCGATGGGAAATAAGTAAATGATAAGGGGGTAGAGAAATTTAATGTTAGATTAGTAGTTCGTCTTCCTCATTATCGTTACCCTCTAAATTAATGTTAGTCATATTATGACGAAGTTGGTTGCTAAGAGGAGCACTCATCAAACTGATAGCCATATAATGGCTGAGCGAGCGATTAAATTTTTTATTTAATGAAACTAGCTCAGGGTCACTTGATGATTGTAATATTTGACTAACACCGGTAATAAAGTTTTGTTTTTCATCTCTACCTAATGTAATCATCGTCTTAAATACGTGAGAAAAAATACTTTTCTATCTTCTTTTGACTTAAGTTCATCAATAAACTTGTTAATTTTATTTTTTTCTTTAGGGGAAAAATCTATTTTTTTACTATCAATATTTTTCTTCTGCCATAATGAAGTCATTTTATTTTGAATGTTTTCAGTGTGAATTTGAGATCTGCTATGTTGAGGACTGATAGCCTTAGCTTGTAAATTGACCAGCATCTTTGTGTTCTTCCTGTATTGAATTTATTGTGGTTATTAAGTTTTGATAGGTCTTTTTATGCATTTTTAAAATTTGGCATTGTGTTGGAACAGAAAATACATGAGGAAAAATATTTTTAGAGGCGGTAATAGGGGAAAAATAGGTAATTTTATTATCAACCTCTAAGGCGATTGTATTATCAGCAGCGGTTGACAATTTCATATCAGAGCCGCTTTGGGCAATACGAGTTTGCATTTTTGCTGGTAGATATAATGTGGTATTTGTCACTTTTGCATATTGCTTTTCAAAATAAACAGCAACCATCTCTTGTAGCTCATTATTACCAAAAATGTCATTCAATATTTTCATCAGCTGTTCTTTGCTTTGACTGGTATTTTCTTGGTACTGAATTTCACTGGTTTCTAATACGTGAATAAAGTCAGTTAATAGTTGTTTAATGCCGTCGTAATAACCTTGCTGATAAGCACTTTGATAGATAGTTTCTTGCTGTTGTTTCGCTTGTTGGTAATACTCACTTGCCTTTTTTTGAGCTTGTTGAGTCATAGTTTTGTGGTATCTATCGGCACTTAATGCTTGATATTTGATCAAGACTTTTTCAGACATTGTCTGTTTAACATTCTGGGGTATTTTCTCTGACATAACGGCATGTCTCTTCAATAGTATTCCAAGGTAGCATCGTTTTTACTGATGACGGTATAAGTTGCTGAGTTTCAAGACTAAACATATATTTAGCTCGAAGGGTGTAAGCGGTGCCAAAGGGGGCTAAACACATCAATAATTGTTGTACCCCAAGGGCAGTTAATACCTGTGGTGAAGTTGTAGGTTGATTTTCTGATTGCCAAAGTGGGCGGCTCAAGCGTGTATGTAAGACACGATATTTGGAAAGTTCAACCCACCAAGGAAGCGGTTCAGCGTGTAACAAAATCCCTAAACCTAACGCTACCTCTGGTAATAAAGCCCAATGTTCAGATAATACTTTGGGTAACAAGGGCGTTTTCTCGTTAGGTAAAGGCAATGCGTATTGCTGAATCAATTGCTGGTTATGTTTACGTTGCAGTATAGGAGGAAAGTCTTTATATCCAACCCCATTAAATTCACTATGAAAATAACATCCCGGAGCGAGGAAAATATTTCCTTGTGTAATGAGTAGATTATTCAGCACTGTCATCAACAGGTTTCCCTACCAGATTAGTTGCTGATTTTTTGTTACTTAGCTGGCGCCACAGTAACAGTAAAATAGTCAAAAGAATGATCATTGCAGCAATAATTGAGCCGATTATGACTGGGTTAAATGTATGTTCAGGCTCAGGCTTAACTTGATATTGCAACGGCGGGCGATTGACGACCACGACTGAGACATTATCGTAATTTGCTTCAGCAAAACTGTTCGTTAGAAACAGTTTGATCTTATGCATCATCATTTGAGAATCTTCACTCCCAGAATAGGTCACCAAGCTGGAAACATTTTGCATTTGCTTAGTCGGATTATTGCCATTTAATGGATAACTAACATGCACACGTGCGTTAATAATATCAGGGATGGTAAGTAGCGATTGCTCAAGGCGCTGCTCAATTAAAGAAAGCAAGCGGGTACGTTCTGCCTGTGGTGAGGCCACTAAAGAGTCACCAGGAAATGCTTGGATAATTTCCACTGGTTCTTTTGAGGGCAGGTTATATTGGCGCAGTAAATCTACCGCAATAACAAAGTCACTTGGTTGAACACGAATGGAATCTCCGTTTTTATTATCTTGTTTACGCGTAGCCTCAACACCATGCTCTTGGAGTATGGCTAATACTTCGTTACTTTGTCTTTGGCTTAAATGACTGAGTAATAATTGGTTATCACACCCCATTAATAAGCCAATAAAACTAATTAAGATAAATTTTTTTAAAATATTCATGGCTTATTGAGCTTTTAAAACGGTATCAATCGCAGAAACACTTTTATGTGTTAGTGTGCTAATCATATTCATAGCAAGGCTGTATTTACCGACACGATTTTGAAATTGCAGTAATTGAACTGGGTTACTTGGGTCAATGGTATTGACACTATTCATTAATGCAGTTCTTTCTTGGTTCGTCGATGCGCTGTATTCAGCAAAAAACTCTTTAACTTTATCGGCAATGGGGATTGATGACGGTATCTCTGAGGCTATCTCTGTGGAATTTATCATCGATAAATTTGAAGTAATAGGCGACATAATGTATTTCCTAAGTGAAGGTAGAGCATCATCGTGAATGATGCTCTATTGAATATTAAACGTTACGAATAAGAGCTTGGTCAGTATCTTTAATGGATTTCATAAAGTTACTTTGTAATTGACGCGCCATATTATAATTACCACTCATAGCGGTGATTTTCGCCAATACCAGTGGGTTATCGACTTCTAAACTGGCATCGGCAAGAATTGTATTTAACTCATCGCCGAATTGTTTCGCTTTATCGCTAATACTGGCCGAAGTACGATAGATCATACCCATATTATTTTTGCCAGTACCTAAATTTTCTAGATCGGATGCAACCCATTTTCCATCGACATGTAAACCTGGAATTACTGCCATATTTTGTTTCCTCTTTATTTGAAAAACTATTTTAATTAACGGGTTGTTAATTAAAAATTGATTGAATTAAAAAACCAATGGTTATTGCCTAATAAAATATAGCCGTTAGCATTGGTGACAAATGATTTACCTACAAGCTCATTATTGGCAAGGGAGATTGAGAATTGAATATGATTATCTCCCCATTGCTTATAAAATGAATTTGTGAAGTTAATTAAAGAAGCAGTTTGATTGTCATTTAAACTGTCTTTTATGATAAAAATAACTTTATTTTCTTTAGTTATTTTACGCCATTGAACATTGCTTTCTGTTAATCCCAACTCTGCTTTTTGTAATAATTCACCAAAGCTGATTTTTTTTATTTCACTTTTTATATAGCAACTAAAATAGCTAGAAAGTAACTTATCAATATTTTTTTCTTTATTAATTAAATTGTTGTTATCTATAGTCACGATTATTGGGTTGCATGGATTGGTAAGCTCTACTTTTAATGTGTCTGGTACTGTTTCAATAAGTTTATTTTCAATTTCTTGCTCAAGCTTATTTACTATTTTAATTGAGAATTTTTCATTGTATTTAGCTTTAACCAGGTGCTGCATACTCCAATCAGAGTCACGCTGTGTTTTTACTAGGATAAGGCTTTCATTACTAGTACCTTGGGTTACGATAATAGGATACTGACTACCTTGAAGTATTTGTTCTAATGCTTTTACTTTTTTCTCGGTGCTTTGTGCTGGAATATATTGAAATATAGTGTAAACAACAAATATTGAAAATAGAGTCAAGAAAAAGACCAACATAGTTTGTTTATTAAAAAGGCTTGATTTTTGCTTAGCTGGTTTTTTTACTTTAGTTTTAACGATAGGTAATGGATTTTCAGCCTCTGAAGTCTGTAAGGTTTCAGGTATTTGAGGGCGTTGCCACTCAGTATCCTGCATTTTGATCACAATAGGAAAAATATCTGCTAAAAGCAGCTGCTGAAAAACAATAGGGATCTCGGTACTTAATCCATTATCATTTAGTTGAATGGCTAGACCACTTTCAGAGTGTTGACTTGCAGTAATAATTGAAAATTCGCAGGCAGTGCCATCGCTTGGAATGGAGTAGGTTGTGAAACCATCATCATTGATGTCAGTTTTATAATCTAAGCCGTTATCAATGATAATCAGATTGTTATCTGCATTAACCATTAATTCTTGGCCGGTCATTGGGCCGCTAGCAATTTTTACTATACATGTGCGGCTATTTGTATCACTCATAAAGATAATCTCATGGAATTAAATTCATTTTATTATGGATTGGCTGGTTCTCGTTATTGGTGGCAAGTAAATCAAGAAATGTTTTTATTGTCAGTTGAATTGATCTTATTCATTCACACCTTTAGCTTGTAATAGAAAGTATGAGTGATTCCTGAGTATTCCCTTGAGGCTTTTTTCCTTATCGCTCACTCTGTGTACACAACATTACGTGGATAAGGCCTATATATAATGTCAAATAAAGATATTGCAACATTATTAGAAAGTAGAGGCTGTGATTTTTCATTACAAGACAAATTGGTCTTGGCTATACCGAAAAGAGTCACAACGCCTTTTATTTATAAATCTATATATTCAAATTTAAATATTTTGATAGAACGTCAGGCTATATTTATTTGCCAAGAAAATGAATGGAATGCACTAGATAAGTCAAATTGGAAGTTATACTCAATGGATTTATCAGAATTAGTCGAAATTTTAGCAGTTATTGATACCGCAATGGGGCAAGCATTTCTTGCGAAAAAGAAAAAGCTGGAAGCTGATGAAAATAACAATAATGAATATATCGAATTAATTGAAGACTTTTCATTAATGGTATCAATAAAAAATGTAGTGATTGATTTAATTATTAGAAATCATCCTGTATTTGATAGCTGGTGTGAAATACTCAGGCGGTACGAAGCCTATGGAATGATGCGATTTATTCTCTCTTCAGCTCAAGAGAATAAAAACGCCAATATTAATCAGTTATGTGCACGTTATGGTATATCAGCTTCTTATTTTAGACAGCTTTATCGAGAAAACTTTAATAAAACGGCAAAGCGGAAAATTATGAGTGTTCGTATGGCTAATGCAATTCTACAGCTAATTGAAAGTGATGATTCAATATTAGATGTAGGGCTTGAAGCAGGTTATTGTTCAGCATCTCATTTTACTAATGATATTAAAAAAGAGTTAGGCCTAACACCATCAGAAATTAGGCATATTGGAGCAACATTATATGAGCAGTAAAAAAAATCGAGTGTTAGGCTTAACACTGTTTTTACTGAGTATGAGTTTCTATTCGGCCCAAGCTGAAATTATTGTGGCAGAACCAGTTACACAGTCAAAAAACCACGATACCTTTGTCGCAAATAATATTGCAGTAGGTAAGGTATTCGATGCCGTTGCTGAACGTTTAAATAAGCCAATTATTCTCAGCAAATTAGCAGCTCAAAAAAAAGTGACTGGTAATTTTAATTTAGCTAATGCAGATGAAATGTTCAAAGCACTAACTCGGAGAATTGCATTAGTGTGGTATGACGATGGTGCGAGTATTTATATTTATGATAATAGTGAAATGCGTAGCGCAATTATTCCAACAAATAATGTCAGTAGTAACCAGTTGCTTAATTATATTCAACGAAATGGAATTTATGACTCGCGGTTTCCTGTACGTTCACAAGAAGGTGAACGGTTATTATTTGTTTCGGGTCCGCCGCTGTATATTGAACTAATTAAAGCCGCATCTTTATATCTTGCAGAACAGATTAGGAAAGAGGAGTTATCTAGCGGTGAAGTGGCTATTATTCCATTAAAACACGCATCGGTAACGGATAGAAGTTATTCATTACGTGGCCAAAATATTACGATCCCTGGTTTATTAACAGTCATTAATTCTTTGTTTAAACAGGGAGCTTCACCAGATGAAATATTACATATTCAACCACCACCAACACCGATTAATCCAACAGGAGATTCGATAGACGAATTAATGGATACACCAATTGGTGACTCACCATCTTCAGGGAATAAGCCGATGATGGTAACAAAAAAACCGTCTAACAGCGCTTTTTCTTTGGTAGCACACCCTGATAGCAATAGCTTGATCGTTAAAGGTAGCCAAGAGCAAATTCGTTATGTTCGCCAATTAGTTAATACATTAGATATGCGCCGCCGGCAGGTAGAGTTATCTTTGTGGATTATAGATATTACTCGCTCAGAGCTCGATAATCTTGGCGTGAACTGGGAAATTGGTACTTTTAGTACAGGTACTGGATCGATCTCATTTAACCGAAGCACGCTATCAAACAGCCAACAATTTTTATTGCAGATTGATGCATTAAATAAAACGGGTAACGGGCACATTGTTTCTCGCCCCGTGTTATTAACCCAAGAAAACATTCCTGCTTTATTTGATAACAACACCAGTTTTTACGCCAAATTACAAGGGGAGCGTATTGCGACTCTTGAGCAGGTCACATATGGGACCATGGTGAGTGTAATGCCGCGTATTTCCGTGGGTAATAATGTAGAAATGGAAGTCAATATTGAAGATGGTGCTGAAAACCGCGATAGCACAGGGAAAACCTCCAGTGTAGAAGGGTTACCTGCCGTTAACAGAACCAGTATTAACACAGTTGCGCGTATTGCAAAAGACAGTAGTTTGCTTATCGGTGGCTATACACGTGAGCAATATGTTGAAAATGAAAGCAAAATTCCTTTTTTAGGCGATCTTCCTTATGTGGGAGGGTTATTTAGTCATTCATCGACTAATCAACAGAAGATGGTTCGTTTATTTTTAATCCAGCCGCGTTTATTGGATGAAAATGAAGGATGGGATGGGCGACAATTTTCTGAAAAGACGCGGATCACCACCCATGATAGCCAGTTGCACGGTACGGTCCAATTTCTTCAACAATACATGAGTGAGTCATGGCAATAACACCACTGAGTTTTAATAACCGTTTTTCAGTTAATACTCAAAACAAAAGTCGTGCACCTGTGAGTAGCAGTAGTGATGACTCCGATGAAGTAGCACGTGGTGCTGGTGTCATTGATAGCTCTAGTGAATATGCATCGATGTCGATGTTAGCGGCAAGCCATGTACGCCGAGGAAGTTCTAAGAAGGGCAGCGAAGAAGAATGGATGCAATTTGCCGAACGCATTTTGGATAAAGATGCAGATGACAAAGTATTGCATATAGAAGGCCTGCTTAATAAGCAACTGATGACACCAAAGCAATTACGGGCATTTTTATTGCAGTTTTTTACTGATCCTAGTGATTTACTAATGGTACTTGCTGCATTAATTAATCGTAAAAAATTAAAAAAAGAACAAATTGAAAATCTTGAAGCTTTAGAACAATTATTGCAAGCAGAAGATACTAAGCGTCATACACAAGCAGGAATTAACGTTGCATTAATCGCAAAAGCATTTGCTGAAAAATTACATTTTAGTGCTGGGAATTTACGTTCGGTGTACCGTGAGTTTATCACTTATGACGGGCCTGTTGTTTATTTATATGAACAATGGGTTGAGGAAATGGAAATTCAAGAGCGCGAAAATATGATGCGTTATCTTGGGCGAGCACTAGCTTGTGATTTGCAAGCGTTACCATTAGGTGACTTAAATATTAGTGAGTTTGGAAGTTTTTTTAATCGTGTTGGTCGGTTACGAGAACTGCAATCTTTAGATTATGTATTCTGCCAGCAATTCTTTCAATCTGGTTTTTTTCGGCTCAATGAAAAATCAAACAAATCAAAAATTGAAAAAGAGCTCAGTCAATTATTTACCCGTGGCATTCGTAGTCAGATTGATTTTGAAACAGTGGTTATCGATTTTATTTCTGAAAAACTGAAAGTCATGACTTCGGATATGTGTGGCAGGTTTTTACAACTATTATTACTGGCTTTTGCAGTTATTCCTATCACTGTCTTTCAGTCAACGGAAGCAAGAGACCAACTTATTGAAAAATTAAAAGAACTCATGGACCAAATTATGGTGCAAGAGAGAATATTACACCGAAAGCCATAGTGCGATAGGAAAATTATCCCATGAAAAGTATCACCGGATTTTTATTACAAATCCGTAATCGTCCAGAATTGATGGTATTAGTTATCATGGTAATGGTTATTGCGATGTTGATCATTCCATTGCCAACTATATTAGTCGATTTATTAATTGGCTTAAACATTATGATATCTGTACTCATTTTTATGAGCTCTTTTTATATAACTCGGGTATTAAACTTTCAATCATTTCCTTCTATTTTATTAATAAGTACATTATTTCGATTAGCTTTATCAATTAGTACCAGCCGCTTAATTTTACTAGAAGCAGATGCTGGGGATATTATTGCTACTTTTGGTGAATTTGTTATTCAAGACAATTTAGTGGTTGGAATGGTGGTATTTGCCATTGTCACCATTGTACAGTTCATTGTTATTACGAAAGGTTCTGAACGTATTGCTGAAGTGGCAGCCCGTTTCTCTCTCGATGCAATGCCAGGTAAACAAATGAGTATTGATGCGGATTTACGGGCTGGTGTGATTGATGAGGCGACAGTTAAAGAGAAGCGTGGCGACCTTGAAAAAGAGAGCCAATTGTTTGGTTCTTTCGATGGTGCGATGAAATTCATTAAAGGGGATGCGATCGCGGGCATTATCATCATTTTTGTTAACTTAATTGGAGGGATATCTGTTGGTACAGCTCAGCAGGGTATGGATGTTTCAACTGCACTAAATACTTTTTCCTTATTAACTATCGGTGATGGTTTAGTCGCTCAAATCCCTGCACTACTCATTTCTATCAGTGCTGGTTTTATTGTGACTCGAGTAGGTGGTAATGATAAGAACTTAGGTGAAAATATTGTTTCAGAGTTATTTGCAAATGACTTTACGATATTAATTACGGCATTTATTGTACTCTCTATGGGTTTTTTGCCTGGTTTTCCAACTATGATATTTTTACTATTATCCGGGGTTCTTATTGGGTTATTTACTTTCAGGTATTTAAAAAAACAAAAAAATAAGCAAAAAACAGCGAATAGTGAAGCTGAAATTATTAATTCAGATGTGACGGAAGGTGAAACTCAAAGAGAAAATAGTGATGTTGAAGATGAATATATCCCGGAAACATTACCGATTATCATTTCTGTTAATCAAAAATATAAAAAACATTTAGAAGATAATAAATTTTTATCCAGAATGAAAAAGGATATTTTTATTCGTTATGGGTATAGGATTCCTGATATTGCCGTTAACTATTCACCTATTCTACCTGAAAATAAAATGGTGATACTCATTAATGAAATTAAAGCAGGAGAATATGATATCTATTTCCATGGGTATCGTTTACTGACTATCAATGACGAACCTGAATACCTTGGTATGTCATTGACTAAGTTTACGGATGAATATGGTTCGGTGAGTACTTGGTTTGAACAAAAAGACCTACCCAACATTGAGCAGCTGGGTCTAATGGCTCGAGACGATGTGACAGAAGCCATTGATTGTGTAAGTAGTTTGTTGTTGAGATTTATTAATGAATTTTTCGGTATTCAAGAAACGAAAAACTTACTTGATGATCTTGAAAGAAAATACCCAGAATTACTGAAAGAGTGCTATCGCCATGCCACAGTACAAAAAGTAACCGAAGTTTTTCAACGCTTATTAATGGAAAAAATATCAGTTCGTAATATGAAATTGATTATAGAAACCTTAGTGCAGTGGGTGCCAAAAGAAAAAGATAGCTTAATGTTAGTCGAGCACGTAAGAAGTGCAATGGCACGCTACATTTCATCTCGTTTTTCTGTAGATGGGCGTTTGAATGTTCTCATGATTAACTCAGAGCTAGAAGACACTATACGTCAAGGGATTAGGCAGGCTTCCGGTGGAGTATACTTACATCTTGAGCCAGAAAAAACTAATGAGTTGATACAGGCAGCAGAGTTTGCTTTAGAAAATAGTTATTTATCAGTTAGGGATGTGAACATTTTAGTGCCTGTTGATATTCGTCGTTTTGTCAAAAAAATCTTAGAAGGCCGTTTTCCTGAGTTAGAAGTACTTTCTTTTAATGAAGTTTCTGAAATGGTCAAAGTCAATGTGGTCAAAACCATATAATCAAAAAATCGGCTTTATTAACAAATAAAGCAACCGAATTCAATATAACTATCAGTATTGAATAATTAAAATATCCTAAAATATAAGGAATACCAATGAAATATAGATTTATAGAAATGCTAAATGAATATTTAAATTCTATGGGACGTAGTGACCTAGTTAACTCTCAATTAGATTGTCATTCTAATATTCAGTTTGAAATGCATGGTTTTGCTGAAATTAATATTGACCTATCTACAGACGATATTATCATTTGGTGTAGTTTAGATAATTGTAACTATAGCCATTTAGATGCGGTTAGTGCTTCCTTATTAAAATCATTATTAGAATACCCGCCAAATAATTTTTATCCAGGCCAACCGGCATTGAATATTGTGGATGATGCTTATGTCCTTTCTGCCGTTTTAAAAGAATCAGCTTTAAATAATATTCAATTATTTGCAGATAGTTTTGAAGAATTCTTTGAGCGTGCAAATGAACTTAACAGCCTAATTTCTTAATCTATTATGAAGTTATTTGATCTCTGCGCGCATCCTGCGCGCATTCATGGGTGCCTAATTGAAGCCCCACTACAAGGCGTATTTATTGGTGAGATTTGTTTTATTGAGCATTCTCTTGCGCAGCCAAATGTTATTGCCAAAGCACAGGTTGTTGGTTTTAAAGAAGGGCTCACGGTACTGAGTCTAATCGGTCGTGCTCAAGGTTTAACACGAGAAGTGGTTATTCGCCCGAGCGGTTATCCGTTTGTATTTGAAGTGGGTGAACATTTAGCAGGTAAAATTTTTAATGCGGCAGGTGAACAAGTTGGTACGTTGAGTGAAAACCTTTCTGAGCCAATGTTACTCAATACGAAATTACTGCGCATTGATAGCCCTCCAGTGAGTGTTACACAAAGGCGGCCTGTTGCTGAACCGATGGTAACAGGGGGGCGTGCCATCGATAGCTTACTGACATGTGGCTTAGGTCAGCGAATTGGTATTTTCGCCGCTGCAGGTAGCGGTAAAACCTCATTAATGAACATGATCATCAACCATGCTCATGCGGATATTCATGTCGTTGCTTTAATTGGTGAGCGAGGTCGAGAGGTTATTGAATTTATTGAAGAATTAAAAGAGTCACCTCATGCAGCACAGACCATTTTAATTTATGCGACTTCAGATAGCCCACCAATTGAGCGATGTAATGCCGCGTTACTTGCGACTACGATTGCTGAATATTTTCGTGACTGTGGTCGTAATGTATTGCTGTACGTTGATTCCATGACTCGATATGCGCGTGCGTTGCGAGACGTGGCTTTGGCTACCGGAGAACTACCTGCTAGGCGTGGTTATCCTGCTTCTGTTTTTGAACAGCTTCCTATGTTGTTGGAACGCCCAGGGCAACTAAAACATGGCTCGATTACCGCTTTTTATACGGTGTTATTAGAAAGTGAAGAAGAAGCTGACCCGATTGGTGATGAAATTCGCTCAATTCTGGACGGCCATATTTACTTGAGTCACAAATTGGCCGGACGTGGACATTATCCTGCGATTGATATCTTACACAGTATTAGCCGCGTATTCCAAAAAGTGACTACACCGGAACATCGTCGGTGTGCAATTGATTTGCGTGACATGATCTCAAGGCTTGAACAAATTCAGCTTTACCTTGAGTTAGGTGAATATCAACGTGGAGAAAGCCATGAAAATGACCGCGCTTTAGATAAAAAAGAGCAAATTGAAGGTTTCTTAAAACAAGCCATGGATGAGCCAATGAATTTCGACAATATGTTAAACATTCTCAATGAATTGGCGTCTTAATGATTTCTAATTTATTGGCTTTAACTGAGCGACGTTTTGACCGGACATTACAAGAACAATCGCAATTAAATTCAATAATAAAGCAACAGCAACAACAATGTATGGATATTCGCCAGCGTATTTTAGTTCTGGCGACACAGACCACATCTTATGAAAAATCAGAAGAATTAAGCCGAATCGCTTTTTGGGAACGGCAGCGATTGAAGGCTGTGGTTCTATCCGAAATTGCTCAATTTGAATTTCAAATAGAAACCTTAGCCGTTGAAATATCAAAAAATAAAATACTGCAGTCTGAAATTGCTAAACGAGCATTTATTTTACGCAATAAGTGCGAGAAATTCCGAAATTATCTCAAGCAGCAACGTATAGCAAGAAGGTTAAAATCAGAACTTCAGCAACAAAATGAAATTGAGGAGTTATTCGTACATGTCAGTAATAAAAGCGAGCTCAAATGACAAAGTACCTCATGTAGTTATCGAGGGAAAAGCAATGTCATCAACATATAATACCACTGAATTTAGCCATCAAAATATAACAAAAAAAATGGCGAAGCTAGTGAGTGACAAAAATATGATGAAGTTGTTCAATCATAAAAGTCAAAATCAACAAAAGGATATATCTATTTTTCTACCGGTAGCTCTTTCTTCTATGCAACAAATATCGCAATTGAGCGACTTAGCGAAAGAACTGATTACCTGGAAAGAAAGCGCATATATTGGTGAAGGCAACCAAACGGCAGAACAAAACAAAGAATTAAATATTAAAGAGACCGAGCCGTTAATAAATCACTATCTATTTACGGAGAACAATAATTTAGATATTAACCCATTGCCTCATTTGACGACTATGGACCAAGCCGAAAATGTAGGTGCATTAATCGTAGATAATAATGCGAATATTAAATTACAGAGTAATTCACTTACTGAGGACCAAGTTGAAATTTCTTATAACCTAGTAGCTGATAATAACTTTGATACTAATCTCATTACTAGCACACCTACCGTTGATAATAACTTGCCGATGACGCCGAACATTTCAGCTGAACAGAATATTACTGACGAAGATGAGACTCCATTATATAACACTATGATGGTTGGTTTTCCATTACAGAATATCCCGCAGCGAGCAAAGGGAAAAGTTAGCGATAATTCAGTTCAATACGAAAAAAATAAATTTCAATTAAGTGAAAAGACTCAGCTCAATGTAGAAAGTTCGTTGGCGGAGTTAGCGTCTAAGAATACTTTAAGGCCGACATTAAAACAGTTAAAACCACAGATAAAAACTGAACAACCACATATTGAACATGCAGCAAAAACCGTAATTAAACCCGTAAATCCACAGGAAATTGGTCAAGAGCTATTAAAGCCAATTCATCATCGACCAATTAGTTCATCTGATACCACTTCATTAAATATGTTCCCACGAACAAATAACCGATTGAAAGATGGGGCATTAAAAAATAATTCTTCCCTTCTGGGGCAGCAGTTAGTATCCCATCAGGTGGATGATCAACAGGGTATTAAGCAAGGTATTAAAGATAATAGCGCTCATCATGTTGACGCACAGCTTGAGTTCGTTATTGCAGAAAAGGAGCCCTTTATGCTACCGGCAGCATCACAGAGGATCACCACTTTAGATAATAATAAGCAAATTTCATTATCTGAAAAACCTACACACCATTTCTCTAATGAAGCGCAAGCGGCGGCGACATCTTCACAAATTTCATCTGTAGAAGAAATAGATCCTTCTACCAATATCATGGCAACAACATTAAATGAGGCAATGCGACCGTCTGTACCACTACAGGTTGTGCAACAGAAGCAAGAGGTGCATAAAGCGCCAGAACTTATGGAAAATAATCCACTTTTAGGTGAAGACAAACAGCCAAAATCGATGGGGCGTAGTCTCACTTATACCTTTAATCAGTGGCAAAGTAGCCCCTCAGTGACATTTGAATTGGCATCTAAAGGGGAGTTCATTGCTTCGACAGCGAGCCGAGACGTCCAGTTGGCATTGAATGAAAATAAACATTTATTGAACCATGAAAGCAGCGTGCAGATCCGACGTGAAGATGAACGCCAGCAGCAGCGAAACAGACAGCAGCATGACCAACAGCAAGAAGAAGATTAATTATGTTGAAGATTCGACGGATCAGTTCTCAAGAAAAACAACTTAAAATTTGGCAGCAATGTTACCTAGTTAATGCACAAATAAAGCAAGCTAACCGCAGTATTCCTTATTTCAAATTATCGCTTGTGAGTGAAACACAGAAAATAAACGCATTAGTTGCAGTTGAAAGTTGGTGTCATTATCGTTGGCCTAAACTCGTTCATTATGCATGGAATTTATTATCAACCAATCAGTTATGCGAATTATTTGCCTCTGAATATATCGGAATTACATTTTTCTCCCAGGATTTCCGTTGTGAATCTGTCGAGATAGTTGATGATATGCGTATTAACTACCAGCCTTGGTTAATCGTCAAGGAGACTAACCTTGGGGAAGTATTATTAGCAGAGCCAATTGAAGGTTTAGAAAAAAAACAACAAACGAATCAGATAGTTGGCCATTTGAAATTGCAAGCTGATTGGATATTGGGATATAGCTATATTAGCGCCAAACTTTTGCAAACCATAGAATTACGAGATGTGCTGAGTATCCAACAATTACAGTTAAATATGTCTGTTACAGGACAGACATTAGCACGATATCAAAAGCAAGAAGAAGGACTATTTATGATTGAAGAATTAGTGGCGCCAGAAGATGAAAGTGAATGTGTACTTCCTGAAGAAGATGAAGTGCAAGAAGCTGTACGTCCCTTTAATGTAAAAGATATGAATATTAAATTAACCTTTGTTTTAGGACATACCGATATTACTGTTGATGAGCTTTCAAAGATGGAGCCTGGTTATATTTATTCTATTGGTGAAAATAAAGAACGTGAAGTTAAAGTTTATGCCAACAAACAACTTATAGCCGAAGGGGAACTTATTTATATTGGCAATAGTGATGAGCTAGGGTTAGAAATCACACATGTTGTGAGTTTAGGTGATAAAAGAGTTTAATATGCCAACAATACCAGAAGGAATTCCATTATTAGTAATTATCGCCTTTTCAACATTATTGCCATTTATTATTGCTGCGGGCACTTGTTATTTAAAAATCTCGATTGTATTAATTATGGTACGTAATGCGATGGGGGTTCAACAAGTTCCTTCTACTATGGTATTAAATGGTATCGCGTTGCTACTTTCTATTTTCGTGATGATGCCAGTATTACAGGATGTGAATAATCATATGCGGCAAGAGCCGGTTGATTTTAGTAATGCTCAATCAATCGATAATTTTGTTGAGAATGGACTAGGGGGATACAGAGCTTATTTGAAAAAATATTCAGACCCGCAGTTAGTCACTTTCTTTGAATCAATACAACAAGGCCGAAGCGAAGAGGAAGTGGCGGCTGATGAGGGTGAAGCTACATTATTTTCTTTGTTACCCGCATATGCATTAAGCGAAATTAAATCGGCTTTTGAAATTGGTTTTTATATTTACTTGCCGTTTGTTGTGGTTGATTTGGTTATTTCCAGCATTTTATTGGCGCTGGGTATGATGATGATGAGCCCAGTGACAATTTCGATTCCAGTTAAATTAATTCTATTTGTTGCAATCGATGGGTGGTCGCTGATTTCTAAAGGATTGGTAATGCAATACATTGAATTAGCACAGCATTAAAGCGAATAATACTATGGATCAAATCGTTTATTTAAGTAATAAAACGATGCTATTAATCGTTTTATTATCAGCAATACCCGTGATAGTAGCTACTACTGTGGGGTTATTGGTAGGGTTACTGCAAACCGTCACGCAGCTTCAAGAACAAACATTACCTTTTGGCATAAAATTATTAGCGGTTTTTGGTTCGCTCTTTATGATCTCAGGTTGGTTAGCCGATAAAGTGATGAATTTTGCATTAGAAACTTTAAGTGCAGCGATCCCTGCTATTGGGCTATTCGGATGAACCAGGAAATGCTATCGCTGATGTCCTCACTCTATTTTGTCTTTCAAGAGGGGTTGATAAAAATAGCGTTAGCTTGGCTGAGAATTGCACCAGTCATGTTTTTACTTCCTTTTTTAAGTAATAAACTGCTCAATGGTGGAATTATTAAAAACTGTGTGGTGGCGTATATTGCGTTAGGTTTATGGCCTTTTTTTTCTTCTCATGCCATACAATGGGATGAAATTAACTTCATTGATGTCTTTATTTATGAAATTTCGATTGGGCTCGTATTAGCATTGATATTAGCTTTACCTTTTATGATAGCTAATGTTATTGGTGAGTTAATCGATGCACAGCGTGGTGAAACGATTAGCAGTATTGTCGACCCGGCGAGTGGTTCAGAAGCATCAGAGCTGGCAGTTTTATTGAGTCATATTACTTGTATGGTGTTTTTAGCTCAGGGAGGCATGTATCAACTCGCTAATATATTTGCACAAAGTTATCAATTATTACCCTTTGCTCATGGATTTACTTCATTTAATAGCCTCCCCTTAGGGGAGTGGTTAAATAAAATGGTTGTTAATGGTGTTGTTTTGACAGCTCCAATATTAGTGACATTATTTATTACAGAGGTCGCTCTAGGGTTATATTCCCGTTTTTGCCCTCAACTAAATGCATTTTCATTATCTTTGGCAATAAAATCAATCATCGCATTTTGTGTATTTCTGCTTTATTTCCATAATGAAGTTCCTGACATATTAGTGAATATGATTTCAATTTCACCACTACGAGATGTATTTATTTCCTCTTAATTGCTACGAGTATAAATATGGCTGAAAAAACAGAGAAGCCTACCGATAAAAAAATCAAAGACTCAGCAAAGAAAGGACAAAGTTTTAAAAGTAAAGATAGTGTTGCTGCAATTGTGCTAGTAGTTAGTGCATTTGTGATAGAAGGGCTCTCTAGTTTATATGAGCTCGGTGGGTTAATGCGTAAAATATTTTTACATCCAACGGAGATAAAAATTGATGCATTACTTTGGCAATTTTTCACTATCTTTTTAAGCGTTGTTTTACCGGTGTTATTTGCTTGTTTTTTATCTGGTGCGATAATTTCTTTATTACAAAGTCGTTTTAGATTAGCTAGCGAAGCTATTAAACTCGACTTTGCAAAATTAAATCCAATTGCAGGGTTTAAAAAAATATTTTCATTGAATTCATTGAAGGAATTAATTAAGGCTGTTTTGTATTTAATTGTCTTTATTGTATCAACATTAGTCTTTTTTATTGTTTGGCGCAAAGATATTTTTATGCTCTACAGAACGATGATAAATGGAATGATTAGTCAATGGGTTAGTCTGTGTATAACATTTATTGTTGTTTTTCTTGCTGTCGCTCTAATAATTATATTGGTTGACGCAATAGCTGAATTCTTTTTGTATATTAAAAACTTAAAAATGGAAAAGCAAGAGGTCAAAAAGGAATATAAAGATAATGAGGGTGACCCTCATATCAAAAGTGCACGCCGAGGGATGCATCAGGAATTACTGTCGGAAGAGGTTAAGTCAAACGTTCGTAATTCAACATTCGTAATGGCAAACCCAACGCATATTGCATTACTTATTTATTATGACTCGGATATTGCACCATTACCCTTTTTATTCTCTAAAAGTAAAGGTTCGCAAGCAAAAGCAATTGTTAAATACGCGGAACAACAAGGTATTCCTGTTATTAGAGACATAGTCCTAGCAAGGCAAATATGGCGTTCATATAAAAATGACAGTTTTATCGATGAAAGAGGATTAGAGGATGTTATGCAAATAATATCTTGGTTATTCCGTATCGAATTAGTAAAAATGGGAGTTGATATTGATAGCGCATTGGAAAAAATAGGGGAGAATGAATCACATTCACAAAAAAATAACAATCATTAATTAATGATTTATTTGTTACTTGAATCGTTTTTTTAAAGAAAAAACCAAGCCGGTTAATTATGATGCAAACATAAAGTATGTGTTATGCATTGCATATCAACAATAAGGTAAATATATGAATAATGCGGAAACAAACAATTTTCAACAAATGGATATGGAAGAATTACTTGACAATATTACTACTGCATTAATGGATGGTGCCACTTATAAAGATATACACGGTATTCCACAGAGTACGATGGATGGCATTTATTCTTATGCATACGAATTCTATCAACAAGGTAAATTAAAAGAAGCAGAAACTTTTTTTCGATTTTTAAGTATTTATGATTTCTATAATACAGATTATGTCATGGGCCTTGCTGCCGTCTATCAATTAACGAAGCGATATGCGAAAGCAACAGAATTATATGCCTTAGCATTTGTATTGGCTAAAAATGATTACCGCCCACTTTTTCATGCAGGGCAATGTAATTTAATGATGAAAAAAAGTAGTGCAGCGATTCACTGTTTTGAAAGTGTTTTAGAAAGTAGTTCTGATGTGGACTTGCAAAACAAATCGCAAATCTATTTAAGTGCATTAAAGAAGGACTCTAAAATAAGTCCTGATTTAACAGACTCTAATATATAACGAGGTTATCGTATGGTTGATATTACAAATCTTGGCAATAGTGAGCGAATAAAGAATATTCATACCTTTTTACAAGGTAATAACCCATTAAAGCTGAGTGAAGATATTACAAAATCAGTTTTAGATTTAGAGGATGTGAGTAGAGAGTTAGTGTTGGGTGAACAAACAAAACGAATTCAGATAGAAGGCTCACCTCGCTTGGGTAAACCTGTGATGGCAAAGGCTAGGTTAAGTACTCAGTCATCTCCACAAGGCCAAACATTTAATGCAACGGCTTTATTGGTTGAAACATTTGCGACAATACGTCAGTTGTTACATGAAGGCAATATTGGTGAATTAAATAATCGGTTACAGCTTTTAAACCTTGAGTCAACCGCTTTACGAAAGCAAGGGCAGGAGTTACTTGATTCTTTTGCGAATTCTACAGAAGAAGCAGCCAATATTGAAAATCAACGGGGCGAAGCTAAAGACCAATTAGATTTAGGTAAAACTAAATTGGCAAATGCCCTAGATTCACTAAAGGAACATCAATCTCCTGTAGAACGTAACATAAAAGAAATTACGAATACACAGGAAAAATTAAGTGAGTGTGAACAACGACTAGAGCAAATAAATACGTTTGATAAGCCTATTACGGAAGAAATTTATAACGAAGAAGTTAATATTAAAAAGCAAGTGGAAGTACTTTCCAACAAGCTCGATGAGTTAAAAAATAAACGAGATGGTTTAGAAGGTACAACAGGTTTATTGAAGGCTAAGGTTAAAACACTAACTGAAAATGTCGATAAACTTCAAAATAATTATAACGCTCTAATAAATAAAGAATATGATCTTATAAAAATTTCTGGCGATGCTAGCAAAAAACTGGATGCATTTATCAAAACAGCCCCTAGGCCTGTTGAGGTTGATGGTGATAAATGGGAGAACACATTATCGCTTTTAACAATGCTGACGGCTCAGCTTAAAAAAGTCATGAATGAAGACTCTATTCGTAATATGAAAGAGCAAGAAGCAGTGATGATGGAAATCAATGAAGCTTCTCGGAAAAATTCGGATAAAAAAGCAAAAGAGGCTGAGGAATCTGAGCGTAAAGCGGCTGAAGCCAATAAAGCGGCATCTTGTGCCAGTAAAGTTTTTAGTTATGTACTTTTAGCTGTTTCAGTGATTGCCACCGTCGCTTCTTTTGGAACGGCAGCACCGTTAACACTCGCAATAGCCGCTATTGGTATTTCGATGGCGGTTGCAGATATTGTATTGGAAGAAACAGGGCACGGGAGCTTAATGCAGATGCTTGCCAATGAAATTTCTTCAGCAGTAACGGATGTGTTGATCAGCTTTGGTGTCGATGAAGATAAAGCGAAGCAGATTGGTAGCATTGTGGGAATGATTGTTGCTGCGATAGCATTCTTAGCCTTCTCGTTACTTTCTATGGGGTCAATGGTTAAAAATATTGCTAATACCGTTAAAAGTGCGGCCCAACTCTTGCTGAAAAATGCTGGAAGCATACTAAAAAACACCGTCAAATCAATGCCAAAAAGCTTAATGAATGCATTGGGTAACGTTGCAACCAAAACGACAAAAGCAAGTGATTCGGTAGCTGATGGCACTAAAGCCATTAAGCAAGTTGGTGAAACGGCAAAAAACACCAAAAACCCAAGTGTCGCTATGGCCAAATTAGAAGTTTCTGCAAGAGGTATGAATGCAGGGCTTACAGTTGCAAGTGCAGCAACAACAGGGGGATTAAATGTGTATGCAGCATCAATGGGAGAAAAAATGAAAGAGATGCTCGCCGGTATGATGCTAAATAACGCTGCTATCGAAGCGATTACCGAGTTACTTAACCAATTAATTCAAGCTATGTCGAAAAACTATGAGCAGTTTGATGAAATGTTCGTATCAATGCTTAATGGTCTTCAAAAATCGAGCCAAAGTAAAGTCGATATGATGAATACCGCACGCTTTGCGTAAACTAAGGAGTAATTTTAAATGACAGCCATTACGACACAACCCGTAATAGCCAATAAAGCTATTTTTAGTGCTGAAGCACTAGGAAATAAAAAAGAGATATTTGTTTCAACTCATCCAGCGGCTCGACAAGAAATTAATTTAGCAAGTTTGCCACAATTAACATTCGCAGAATTTTCAGATAAGCCGGTATTAAAGTCACCATCGAATGGGGAAATAATGCCAGAACAATTAATGGGCGCCCTATCAGAACTTGATTCAGACGAAATAGAAAAGGCGGCAATACTGTTAAGTGCATGTCCTCCTAAACTCGCTAATGAGTCACATCATATTTTTGAAAATGCAGAACAAAAAGCGATTGGAAGCATTAGCTCCACGAAGATGAGTGAATATATTGGTATTATCAGCAGTGATATTATTGTTGAAATATCAAAACTTATCCGCAAAGTTGCATCCGAAATTAAAATCTCAGACCGCCAATTGAATGCCGCATTTAACATCTTAAGTGGCAAAATGGTGGAGGCAGCCGCCGCATCCACCATTAAAGAAGGAAAAAAGATGATGGAGAGCGCCATGATTAATTTTGGCGTCTCCTTAGGTATCAGTGGCTTAGGTGCTGCATTCCAAGCGAAATCGTTACATACGCAAAATAAATCGATAAACGCTAACTTAAAAGCGGGTGTGAATAATACTAATTCGGGTAATAAGCTCAATGGTCAAGTTACTGAACTAACTGGAAAAAATAACGGAAGTACCGTACTTAAAGGTAAGGACGGTAGTACTATTGAGATGGTTGACCAAGCAACAGCAGGGCAGAAAACGTTAGTTGCGAAAAATATGCAAAATGCAGCAGATAGCACGAAAGCTCATGGCCAAAATCAGCTTAATGATCATAATAATATTGTCACTAAAGAGAGTGTGAAACGTGGTGTAGCAGAGCAAGGGGCTCGTTTATCCGATAGTGCAGGAAATATGGCAGGATCGGCATCACAAGCTGGAGCTAAAGCGGAAAGTGCTAGCGCGATGATAGAACAGGAAACGTCATCAGCAGCACGTAAAGTCTCTGAAAATGCAGAGAAAACAATGAGTGAAAATACGGAATTGTTGAAGAAAATGGATGAAGCTTTAAGGGATATTTGTGATTCTAAAACACGTACATCCCAATCTGCAATGCGAGGGTAATAATGAGTACAACATCATTGAACCTGTTGGCAAATATTCAGCTTTCGCGCGTAAATAATGTCGGTTTAATTGATAATAATCCTTCCCCTATCGGGGAAGGTGTTGCGATTGATCCTAATTTGGATATCTATCAACAAGTCGTCAGTTATTATGAGCAATTATGTGATGAAATAGCCAAGCCTATAGAACGAACTAATATTGTTTTTGAGCAGCTAAACGATATTTCTGAACAGGCAAATGCTTTAATCCGAGAATTGAAAATATCAGGGGACAACACCTCTAGAGTATTAATAAAGTTATCTGACGAGTTCGCGACATTACCCGATGGTGCGGCAGCGTATTCATCACGGTCGCGGTCGATTGAAGATGGACGAAGCCATATTGGTCAGGTTGAAAAAATAATAAAAAATATTAATAGTGGCTATCAAAAAGATTTTGGAAACATAATAAAATCATCCACAAAATATATGCAGGATGTTAATACCGCTCTCGGTAAAATATCCGAATATATTAAAGCAGGGGATAATGGAAAAATAAAATTTCAGCGCGTCAAGTTATTAGATAGACTCGATGAACTTTTTAACAAATATACAGATCATAAAGAAGTAAGACTAAATGAGCTAAAAAAAGATAAACCTCTGACGACAGATGATGATGATGATAATAGAGATTACTACAAGAATTGGTCTGAATCTGACAGTAGTGCTGAAAAAATATATGAAATGGATTATAGTGATTCAGCGTTTAATTTTTGGAAAAAAAAGCTTGATGGCCAAGGCTTTCGTGTTGACATAAGAGGAGAATACGGTCAGAGAGTTATTCGTATTTACCCAGACATTACGCCACTCAAGGAAATTATGACGGCGATTTATGATGTTGAGGATACGACAAACGGCTGGAAAACTGCAGGCGTGGAATTAATGGCTCAGACTGTGCAAAGCCTGCAAACGGCAATTGATGCTCAAAAAAATGCAGTTAATAGTTCTGTTTCTCGATTATTAGAGACTTTTCGCCAAGATAATAGTCACTTTGATACATTAACTCAGTTATTGATAAAATTAATTCAAGAACTAAACCAATATAATAGCGGTTTAGTTAATATTTAACATGTATAAAAGAAATTAATAATCGTTTATTATAAGGATAGCTTATGATGTCAATATCATCCATTCACAGCCCATGTAAGACTAGCATTAATAATATTAACCATAATCAAAAAATTAGCAGTGGGTTTTCTAATCAACTAAATAAAATTATCCCCTCGGGAACAGAAAGTTTATTACCTAAGAATAATATTAAAAATGAAATTAATATCTCTGGCGATGTTAATGAATTACATGCAAGTAACCATCAACAACAAATAGAAGAAATTACACAGCTACTTAGTTCTTCTGATCGTTATATTACTTATGAGATGGTCGAGAAGGCATTAAATGCTGGGGGGCATGGCTGTACTTTACAGCAGGAGATAAACCATAGACCTGAAAGTGCATTGGTAGTATTGACGTTATTTGAGCCTCAAGAAATACCACGAGCATTACTTTCTGCAGCGACAGAGTTAGTTAAAAGTATAAGTACAAAAAATTTAAGTAAAGATAAAAATGTTAAAGATATTTTAAATAGTCAACAGGAAAAGGTAGATACGCAACTTGCTAATTTTTTATTAACTAAAGGGAATAATGACTTGGTAACACGTTACCAAGAGAAGTATGTTTCCCCGGCAATTAAACAGCAATTAACTGCATATTTCCCTGATAATGAAATTCAAAGCTACTCAGTAGATAAGTTTTTAGTCACAGAAGCAAATGAACAGCTAGATAGTGATATTTTTAAATTAATAATGGAATATAATAAAGTTCCTGCTAATCAGTATGGCGATAAGTATCAGCAATTAAATAATATATTTCGTAGCATAGAGAAAAAAATAGGCATCATTATGCCGTTAAAAGTCAAAATGAATTTAACGGCATCTGTGAAACAGGAAAGCTCTGACAATAAATTACCAAGTGATGAGGTTGATGGTTTAACTCGTCAATTAGTAGCGAACCCGTCTAGAACGGTTGCAAATAGTTATAATACAACAACTATAATAAATAATTACGCTAGCTCACCATTGAGTGAGAATGCTGAGCAAGTTTCTTATCAAGGAGCTGATGTTAGTACAGAACAAGAGCTCCCTTCATCAAATACACATGAAAATGATAAGCCATTTGATATTAATGAACCTTTATTACAAAGAAACGTAACATCACCACAAAGGGGATTGAATACAAGAGAAACAGAGCCTGCGCCAGATTACGATTCCCTTAATAGCGACGCTCAAAATGACCAAAAGGTTGAAATAATTAAATCGAATGTTCATCTAAAAAGTCTTAACGGGGAGCCTTTATCTGTTGAGGAAGAAGACGCCATGAAATCGATTGAAGAGCGGTTTAAATCCTCGGTTAAATTAGCCAGTAAAAGTAACCAACCAATGGATATTAAACCTAAGTTTGGTAGCCATTACGGCAGTTACTTAATAGATAAAAAAGTCCCTGAGGGTGTGAAATTGACTAATAACAGAGAACTTGTGCAGGAGAAATCAACCAAACCGGCAGAGACAGAATCGTTTTTGTCCATTAAAAATGCCTCTCACTATAGAACATCTTATATTGATGGCAATGCTAAAGTTGTATTGTCTGCAGAAGGATTAATGACACGTAATTTAAATGAAAAATTAGATTATGCTAAGCAGTCTTAAGGTGAATAAAATGAACTCATCGACAGAAATTCACTGGCAGTGGTTATTTGAGCAAATTCAGCAGATTCGAACCTATTCTGGTATTACAAATGATTTTACGCTTGATTCGACATTAATCGCAGATGTACATATTGATTCTTTAGAAATGTTGGAATTGATAGCGGCTATCGAACAGTATACAGGGCAACCAATTAACGATGAAGTTTGGATGAAATGGTATAAGTTGAGTGATATTGTCGAGTATCTATTGAGTGTCAAATAAACAGATAAAGCCACGGTATTTATTCGAACGTGGCTTTTATTTTTAGGGCATCATTTAAAATGATTATTTCAGTTAAGCGAGATTATTTTTTTAGAGCAGCAGATCTCTAATCGCCACTTTCTATTCTTATTTCTTTTTTATCGTGTTATTTCAGTCACATAAAATTCATATTTTTGTCATCAAGTGATAACGCTCACAAAATAGCATACCCTCGTTTGCTTAATTCTACGCGCGTAGACTATCCTTTAAGTAAATAAAAAACGCCAGTTAGATTTTTTGATTAATAGGCTTTGCGCCAACACCAAGGGTTTATAACTATGGCTACACAATTAAATATCGAGGCGAATCAACAAGCCGCGCAAGAGCGGTTAAGTACGCCGGAAGGAAAAAAAGATTTCCGGCGGGCGATTTTCTCTTGTTGGTTAGGTACAACCATGGAATATGCGGATTTTGCTCTCTATGGTTTAGCCGCAGGTATTATTTTCGGTGATGTTTTCTTCCCTGATGCAACGCCTATTATGGCGCTGTTATCCAGTTTTGCCGCCTATTCCGTTGGGTTTATCGCCCGCCCGATTGGCGCGCTATTTTTTGGTTGGTTAGGTGATAAACATGGCCGAAAAATGGTCATGGTGATTACGATTGCATTGATGGGGTTATCTACCACCCTTATTGGTGCGATACCCAGCCATGCACAGATTGGTGTTTGGGCGCCCGTTTGTTTGGTCATTCTACGGTTTGCCCAAGGCTTAGGTGCGGGAGCTGAGCTATCCGGTGGAACAGTGATGCTAGGCGAATACGCCCCCGTAAAACGTCGCGGTTTAGTTTCATCAATCATTGCATTAGGCTCCAACAGTGGAACATTACTGGCCTCAATGATTTGGCTGATAGTTTTACAATTGGACAAAGAAAGCCTGATGTCGTGGGGATGGCGTATTCCCTTCCTTGGCAGTATTTTAATCGCCTTGGCGGCGTTATTTATTCGTCAGCATATGCGAGAAACACCTGTTTTTGAAAGGCAAAAAGAGCAGCTTGCTGAAGAACGTCGCCTTGCATTGGAATCTGATACCGTGGCTCATCCTGTTGATAACCGTTCATTTTGGCAAAAAACGCGTGCGTTTTGGACTATGGTCGGGTTACGTATCGGCGAAAACGGCCCATCTTATCTCGCCCAAGGCTTTATCATCGGTTATGTCACCAAAATATTGTTGGTGGATAAATCTGTGCCAACAACGGCGGTTTTAATTGCTTCAATCCTTGGTTTTGCCATCATTCCATTTGCAGGGTGGTTATCAGATAAATTTGGGCGCCGTATTGTTTATCGTTGGTTCTGTTTCCTATTGATGCTGTATGCCGTACCCGCGTTTATGTTATTAGACTCTCGCGAACCGATGATCGTTATCCCGACGATAGTGGTTGGAATGGGGTTAGCATCACTGGGCATTTTCGGGGTACAAGCGGCTTGGGGCGTAGAATTATTTGGCGTGCGTAATCGCTATACTAAAATGGCCTTTGCTAAAGAACTCGGCTCTATTTTATCCGGAGGTACAGCTCCATTAGTGGCATCTGCACTGTTGTCTTGGACAGGTCAGTGGTGGCCAATTGCCGTCTATTTTATTGGAATGGCTGGCATTGGTTTGGTGACCACATTCTTTGCACCAGAAACCCGAGGTCGTGACTTAAACCTGCCTGAAGATGCGATATAAGTGAGCATGGTTGTATATAAAAATCAGAGTGGCTGCTATTCTTTGGCAACGTCATGTTGGAAAAAGGAACTGCTGAGTGTCTGATGCGAATGACCGTAAAGTGACGCGGGTAGATGTTGCCCGCGAAGCCGGAACCTCGGTTGCGGTAGTCAGTTATGTAATTAACAATGGCCCTCGTCCTGTTGCAGAGGCAACACGGCAAAAGGTGTTAGCAGCAATCAAAAAAACGGGGTATCGGCCAAATGGTATTGCAAAAGCGCTAGCGTCGGGTAGCACTCAAACCTATGGGCTAGTGATCCCCGATATCTCTAACCCGTTTTTAGCCTCTATTGCGCATGCCTTGCAGCGAGAAGCGTTTAAATATGGGCATGTTTTGTTGCTGGGTGATGCGGGAGATTCACGAGTTCGTGAAAAAGAGCTGATTAATAACCTGTTGTTAAGGCAAGTTGAAGGCCTCATTTATACCAGTGTTGACCGGCATCCCTATGTTGATTTAATTCAGTCATCAGGCACGCCTTGTGTGATGCTTGATAGGATTGAAGCCACAGAAGGGATCAGTACCATTCAAGTGAATGAGAAGCTCGCAGCCTATAAAATTACTCGTCATCTCATTAAGCATGGCTATCAAAATATTGGCATTATTTGCGGCCCAAATGAGATGCTCAATACCCAAGACCGCTTAAATGGTTGGAAAGCTGCACTCACAGAAGCTGACTTAACGATACAACAAAAATGGATTTTATCAGGGGAATATACCCGCGTTTGGGGCTACCAGGCTATCTATCAGATGCGGGAAGAGGGGTTCCCTGAAGCTATTTTTGCTACGAATGAATTGCAAGCTTTTGGCTGTTTAAAAGCCTTAGCAGAATTAAAATTACGCGTACCGGAAGACATTGCACTGGTGTGTTTTAACGGTACAGTGCAATCAGAATATACCGTTCCAACTCTCACAACTGTTCGCCAGCCTGTTGATAAAATAGCGCAAAGAGCGATACAAATTTTACAAAATTGGCCATCTAAAGAAGCCATCTGTGAAGTGGAATTTGAATTACAAATCGGGCACTCATGCGGGTGCTGATTATTTATTGTTTCAGGGAAATTTATGCGAGTGATTATAGATTGCGACCCCGGTAATGGGGTCGTTGGTGCGAATGTTGATGATGGTCTGGCACTTGCGCTGGCTATCGCTGCACCTGAAATCAAATTGGAAATGATCACCACTGTTTCGGGTAATACACCTAGCGAAATTGGCTTTGACGTTGCCAGCCATTTAGTTCATTCACTGGGTGAAAATATTCCTGTTTATCGTGGTGCATCGTCAGCCTTGGTTGAAACTAGCGCGCCATGGCGTGAACTACTCGATAACGGCGCTGAACGAGCGCAACTTACGCACCTATGGGACGGTCTTCCACCCATACCCAGTTTACCGAAGTCTATCCCAGAAGCCGCGTTACGTATTGGTGAATTAGTTTGCCAAAACCCGAAACAAATCACGATTATTGCCATTGGCCCATTAACTAATATCGCAATAGCAATTCAGCTGTTTCCTGACATGGCTCAAAACGTGGCGGAGATAGTGGTTATGGGGGCGGTTTTTAACGTACCGGGGTATTTGAAAGACACTAATTTTGGTGTCGACCCTGAAGCAGCCTATGCGGTGCTTAATAGTGGGGCAAACCTGACTTTAGTACCGATGGATGTTACGGTACAAACGCAAATGGTGCATGAGGATCTCGATAAGCTTGCACAAATTGATACGCCACTGAGCCATTTTCTTGTGGCAACAATGCGACCGTGGATGGACTATTCACGTGCGACACGTCATTTAGCAGGGTGTTGGATACATGATGTGTTAACCGTTGCATGGCTATTGGATAAGAGTTTGGTGACTTATGATAAAAAGCATGTAGGTATTGAGCTACAAGGGGCACTGCGCGGCAAAAGCTTCTGCTATGACTCACTGCGCCTACGGGTCGGAGTTCCTGAACCAAAAACAAAGCCAATTACTGTACTGCAATCCGTCGATAACTCAGGTTTATTAGATTTAATCTTTAATACGCTCAAACTGAAAAAATAACGTGGCAAGAATAGCGCCTATAGGCGCTATTCTTTTATCACTATGAAGCAGACTTCGGCATCATTCCGTGGGCTAAATGGCCTTTATGAAAAGTCGCGAACCTTGGGGAAATCCGTGCGACTGCCTCAGCAGAACAAGATGCATCAAGTAGCACAAAGCTGGCATCATCCCCTTTAGCTGGCCACACTTGTTGGCCTTTTTCATCTAGTGGCAAAATATTGCCTGTTGCGATGGCCAGTGAGCGGGACAGCGATAACTCATCAGGACGAGTGTAGAGCTGCGCGTACAAATTGGCTTTTTCTAGCATGTCACCTAGGCCAAAGGGCGACCAATGGTCAATCACGCTATCCGTTCCGGTCATCACAAATACCCCATTTTTATTTAGGGTTTTCAGTGGCATATGCAGTGTGCCAATCGGAACAGTTGAAGCAATGGTGATTTGCTGCTCTGCCAATTGTCTCGCCGTTTTCTCTGCTTGTTCAGGGTTTAATGTTGCCAATGCAAAGGCGTGGCTGATGGTCACTTTACCGCGCAAACTGCGGTTTTCATCTACCGTTTTAATCATATAATCGATAGCGGCAACGCCTGCGGGACTTGTTTCATGTAGATGAATATCCACGCCTTTATTGTAGTCCAACGCAATTTGGAACATCGAATCGAGAGACTTTTCCATCGCGCTATCTACATTGGTTGGGTCTAAACCACCAACGTAATGAGCGCCTGCTTGCATGGCTTCACGCATTAAACCTTCTGACTTGGAATGTAGTAAACCATGTTGTGGAAAGGCGACGATTTCGCAAGTTAGGTCCTGTTGGTGTTCTCCAAGCACTTTTTGTAAGGCTTCTAAATTTTTCAAACCGGAAACGGGTTCGATATTACAATGGCTACGAGCAATCGTTGATCCTTGGGATTGGATCAGCGCGATCAATGCATTTGCTCTTTCTTCCGTGAAAGGTTGTAATTCAGGTAGCAATTTTTGCTCTAACGCGATCATATCCATAATCGTTTTACCTTCACGTGACTGTGGCGCCTGCCATGGCCCATCATAGAAGGTTTTATCGAGGTGGATATGCATGTCGCGAAAGGCCGGTAGCATGAGTTTGCCTTGCGCACTATAGGCATTCAATGTGCCATCTGCATGTTGTTTATTGGGTAAAACGGCTGCAATTTTACCGTCACGGATTTCTACGGTATGTAAGGCGGTTTGGGTGCCGACGACCGTCGAATCATGGTAATTAAAGCCCGTTTCGAGTAACACGTCATCAAGGTAATAATGTTTATCCGTGATACTGGATTGGCCTGCTGTTTGGCTAGCTTGGCTCTGGGCGGAGGCAAAGCCCGATACCGCACCAAATAAAGTGCAAGCGGCAGCCACTTTAGCACTGGTGGAAAGGAACTCTCTTCTGCCGGATGATTTTTCTGCTTTCATAGAAACTCCTAGTGATATCCATTTACTGCCGAATTTCCTGTTTTTAAGCGATACTTATCCACCCAGATCGTCATCAAACGATCTGAGGGATACTGCAGTTTGCGACGAACAAAAAATTCGCATGATCCAGATTATAGAAACTTACCCTTGAACAATATGGGTTCCGGTTTCACCGCGTAAAGCTTCTGGTAGTTTTTCAGGGGTGGTGATGATCACTCGTTTACCACCGTTGGCAATAAACGATAGGCTGGCTTCAATCTTCGGTAACATACTACCTGCTGGGAAATGGCCTTCTTCCATGTAGCGTTGCATGTCGCTGGTGGTGGTTTCGCCAAGTGCTTTTTGTTCAGGTTTGCCGAAGTGAATGCATACTTTTTCGACACCTGTGGTGATAATTAAAATATCGGCATTGAGCTCTTTCGCCAACAAGGTTGTTGATAGGTCTTTATCAATCACCGCATCAACACTTTTGTAGCCACCATTGCCGTTATCAATGACTGGAATACCGCCGCCACCTGCGGCAACCACTACATAATTGTGTTCTGTTAAGGTGCGGATCGCTTGTGATTCAACAACACGTTTTGGTTCGGGGGAAGCCACCACACGGCGATAGCCGCGGCCTGAGTCTTCAACAAAATGCCAGTTTGGGTTTTCTTGCTGTAATTGCTGAGCCTGTTGCCCAGTAAAAAATGCCCCAATCGGCTTGGTTGGCGCGCTAAAGTTTGGGTCATTTTTATCCACTTCAACTTGAGTCACTACGGTAATGGCTTGGCGGTTATGGCGTTTTGCTAGGACGTTAGTCAAAGCTTGTTGAACTAAATAGCCAATTCCACCTTGAGTATCTGCCACACAGTTAGCCAGCGGTGTTAAAGGTAAACCTTCGGTTTCATGAGCAATCTCAGCACGGCGCAAATCTAATCCAACTTGAGGTCCATTTCCATGGGTCAAAACAATGTTGTAATTACCTTCAAGCATGTCACTAATGTGGTGTGCAACTTCTTGAACGGCTTTTTCTTGAGCTTCGATAGACTGGCTGTTGTTATCTTTGATAATACTGTTGCCCCCGATGGCAACAACCACGAGTTCTTTCATTGTTAATGTTTCCTGAGACAGAGATTTAGCTGATAGTAGGTGTACAGCGCACACCTACTATAAAAGGTTGGCTTGGTTACACTGACTTACTGAGTTTCTCAGATTTTTCAGCTTGTTGTTCTTCCACCGATTTCCGGCTGTCTAAAAAGTGTTTGAGTACAAATAAAGCTGCCATCATGAGGTATGCGTAAACAAACATCAAGGTTGAACCAGTAGCAATTCCGACCGCTGGGGAGTGAATAATTCCGAAGAATACTAATATTGCTCCCGCGGCAGCAGCAATGGCTCCACGCAGTGGTTGATTGAGGATAGCAAAGATAGCAATACAGCCCCACAGCATACTGGCTAAAGGTGCTCCGTTACCTAAATGAACCAGACCTTGGTAATAAACCCCTTTGTGTAGCAAGGTTTCAACCCCAATCGCACTCGCAGAGGTGCCTGCTGCGCCCATAACACTATTAACCATCGTCAATGCCCAGTTAGCAATCCATGGGAATAGACAGATAAAGATAACGGGAACTTCAATTTTTGGTGTTTCTCGCACAACTTGGTTGGCGGTGACGACCCCGATGAATACCAATATCGGTACGATAGCGGTCATTGGAATGATAGCTAACATGAAGGCACCGATACCGAATAGTGGTACGATAAACATGGTGATACCGGATGCTAATGTATAACCCACGCTTGCTCCCATGGCTTTCCAACCTGCGTGACCTACGTAAACAGTGACAGGGAATGGGTTACCCATAAAACAGCCAACTGTCGATGATAAACCGTTAGCTAACATGACTTTACGCGTATTGTATTCATCACCTGCAGCATGCGCACTTTCGATATTTTCCAGGTCGAAGATATAGTTTGCTAAACCAAGTGGTACCGCTGATGCTAAGTAAGGCAGAGCGTGTGGCAGGCCTTGGAAGAAACTATCAATATGAATACCCGGTGGGTTGAAACCAAATGATGCCATTGAGTCTTTGATTGCTTCCGCACTTTGCAAGCCAGAAACCCATGCCAATACTGTACCGGCAATTAGCAGCAATAAGCCAGTTGGGATGCGAGCAAAAATCGGTTTTTTACCAAACCAGTTAATGAAAATTAATAACAGCACAATGAATGAAACCGTTGGGGCTTCAAACGCTTGCAGCATTGGGTTCATCGCCAGTAACAGTAACCCTAAACCGGACAAACAGGATAACAGTACGGTGCGTGGGATCATCTTACGGATGGTTTCACCTAAGAAAGAACCACCCACGAGGATCATCGACTCAACAAAACACCAAACCAGCGCGATTTGGATCGCAAATTCCGCATTCTGTGTGGTTTGGTAGACCGGCATGATAACTAAGAACGTCACTGTAAAGATAGAAGGCGCACTCGGCCCTGATGGTAAAGCGGTGACGTCATTGCGCCCGGTTTGCTTGATCATTTGCTGACCAAAGTAAGCATAGCTCACACTGGCAAGTAAAACAGCGAAACCAAAGGCGGGAGCGATACGACCGTAAACAATTTCAGATGGGATGCCGACAACGAAAATTAACAGGCCCATCATGGTGAGTAGGTTGGTTAGGTTGTTGGTCATTAAGCCGAAGTAGGCGGCCAAATCCCCACGTTTCCACTTGATTTTGAATATACTCATTTTAAGTATTCCCCTGTATACCCGTCATACTTTGAACCGCAGCGTTGTTGGCTGCATTCACTCGCCCTAGTCACATACTTATGTATGCTCCTAGGGTCTCGTTTACTTGCCGCCTAGCTGCAATTCAAATTATTTAGGGTATGTTCCTATATTTTGAGTTACAGCACTGTTTTTCAAATAAAATCAATCAGGGTATTCGTTTTATTTTTATTGCCCAACCGGAGTTGGGCGTCTTTTTTTATGGCTGAAAACTAAGCATATTTCTGTGCGTAAGACAGCATGGCCTTTTCAAAGCAATCAAACGGCGGGTGAACAATACCTGCGCCAATCATACCGATACCTGCATCTTTATGGGCAATCGCGGTGTTGATAACCGGTAGAATGCCGCTGGCAGAAACTTTTGTGATATCAATGGCGGTAGGGATACCCATAAAGCCCAATAATGGAATAGTGACATTCGGGTTTTCACCTAAGGTGATTTCACGCATTTGGCGAGAGAAATCGACCGCTTCTTCTACCGTACCACCAACCAGCGCAACGATGGCGGGTGCGGTTGCCATCGCAAATCCACCAATACCGTAGGTTTCTGTGATAGCGGAGTCACCGATATCTAAACCAGAGTCTTCTGGTTTGTAGCCCGCAAACATTGGGCCAATAACTTGCTGAGAAGGACCTGTGAACCATTGACCTGGTAACCCACTGATGCGTAAACCAAATTCATAGCCATTACGCGCCATGGTCGTAACAACGGTGCTGTATTCGATGCCGTGAGCCGCATCCATTGAGGCTTTACACATCGCCATCCACGTTGGGCCGGAGAAGTAATCGCTGCTTGCAACAAAATCAAACACTTCTTTTTGTTGTGCAACAGAGAAATCAGTTTGAATGATCCCTGTTGTAAGCGCTTGGATAAGTAAGGTTGTTCCTGCATTGTTACGGTTATGACACTCATCGCCCATATGCAGTGCTTGCGCAAGCATCAAACGTAGGTCGATTTCACCAACGATTTTCATTGCGTCGCGTAGCATTGGGCCTAAAACATCACGCATCCAATTTAAACGGTCGATGACGCTTTGGTCATTGGCACCCATGCGTAAGATTTTCGCCATTTGTTCGCTGAGGTTAGTGAACGCACGGTTACCATAGGTTTTGTTCTCAACAATGTGCATAAACATTGAAGCTGAAGTCACACCTGCCATCGAACCGACGCAATCATGTTCATGGCAAGGTGAGAAGATGATTTCACCGGAGGCCGCAACGCGCTCTGCATCGGCTAAATCTTTTGCCAAGCCTTCGAAAATTAGTGCACCAGTCACCGCACCTTTCATTGCGCCACACATATCTTTCCAAGCGACAGGTGGACCTGCGTGCAGAATAGTATTTTTAGTCATGCCGGGAACGACATTAATCGCTTGGTCGTAACCGATTAACACAGGTTGAGATTGAATAATACGCTCAAGGGCTTGGGCGTTAGCCGCCGCAATTTTTTCTTGTAGTGCGGCATTACCTTCAATTTGGTCAAGGGCGCGAATAACCGCAACGTTGCCTTGTCCTGGAGGTGTCCAGTTTAAATGCGTGACCGGAACATGTTGTTTTTTCAGGTCATCACTGAACATTTCGATGCCAACGTTGATGACATTTAATGGCTGCTTAAATAATGAAGTCATTATGCTTTCTCCCCTTTCCATACAAACTCACGCCCTAATAAACCGGTATTGGTGCTGCTACTTGCCCAGATGACTCCGGCATCTGTTAGCATTTTGACTTGCGCATCCATCGATGGGGTGTCTTGGTCAGTGCCCAGCACATAGCCTAAAATTTCTAATTCACGACCATCTTGTTTGGCGATGTTCTTCGCTTCTTTAATCGCATCAATCATCACGCCCACAGGGTCTTCATGAGAACCAAAGCCTAAAACGAAGTCCATCATAATGACGCCCACTTCAGGGTCGCGAGCTTCTTGCAGTAAACGTTCAATACGGTTAGTTGGGTCGATCATTGGGTGTGGTTTACCGTTGGTAAAGTCGTCATCACCAAAATCGAGGAAGGTGTGTGCAATACTTTTATTGAGGTCTTTTAAGCGATAGTCAGAGTTTGGCTGAATATTGCTGTAAACATCATCGTATTTTTCCAGCGCGGCAAACATGGCTTCGTCACATAGCGTTCCACCACAGAATAAGCCTCGAATGTATTTCTGCTCAGGCTTCAGTTTTGCTCTGACTTCATCAATTAGCGGTAAATTGAGCGGGTGTAAATCTAAATCTTCTTTGCGAATACCGGTTAATAGAACGGCTTTCAGTGCTGCTTCTTTGGTGCTTTGGGCGAAGGTTAAACCCGGTTTGTCTTCTGGTAGTGGTTGGCTACCTAAGAAACACACAACAACAGGTTTATGGCATTTTTCTGCTTGTTCTAGCACCTTTTTGGCTACGCTAGGGGCTGGTGGCTTAGAAATCAGAGCGATAACTTGGGTTTCATCATCGGCATCGAGCATTTTTAGGGCATCAATCATCATGATACCGCCAATTTTTTCGCTTAAATCGCGACCACCAGTACCAATTAATTGAGAAACACCTGCGCCAAATTCGTGAATACGGACGCTGAGCTCTTGGCTACCCGTACCGGATGCACCGATGATACCAATGCTGCCACGGCGTACATCGTTACCAAAGCACAGCGCAGTTCCGTTGATAATGGCAGTTCCGCAGTCTGGGCCCATCATCAGCAAGCCTTTCTTGCTAGCCAGCTGTTTGAGCGCGAGTTCATCTTCAATGGAGACGTTATCGGAAAACAACATAACGTTGAGGTCATTTTCTAAGGCAATGCGCGCTTCACGGGCAGCAAATTGACCGTTTACTGAAATGACGGCAAGGTTGGCATCTGGGATATGTGTTTTCGCTGAATTAATAGTGGCGTATTTAGCTTCATGCTGCCCGCCACCTTGGTTTTTCTTATTAAATAACTCTTCGATAGCAATTAATGTGGCTTCGTTGGCATCATCGCTTGGGCCTTTAATGACAATCATTAAATCGCCATTTTTGGCTTCTTCTAATTCAGGTGTTAGTAACCCTAAATTACGTAAAACGCCTTTGTTCATCTCTGTTGCCATCGCGACAAACGCTTGTTCGACATTGTCGAGTTGATTGGCTTTTGTCGAAATAGACATCAGTGATACGGAATCAAAATAGGTATTCTTTTTTATGACAACTTTAGTCGACATAGTTTTCTCCGAAATAATGGGTGATATACAGGGCATCTCGCAAGCCAAATAGCATGTCGCTGCCAGAACTCGACCCGATATTTAAAATCTCTAAAAATTGTGGATAAATATTGGTTTCTTTCGCATCAACTAATGATTGAATTAATTGCTGCATATTTTCGCGATATTCTCGGTTTAACGCTTTTTCTAATGTGATGGCACTGATTGGTGTCGTCTGGCCTAAGCTTTGGGTTATTCCCTTAAAAAATTCAGGGTAAAAAGTGGCAACCGGATGACCGATTAATAATAAAAATGCCATTAACCCAACTAAGTAATCATCTCCTGAAGGAGTTAGCCCGATACCCAATCCAACAAACTGGCGGATCACATAAACAATATTTTCTTTATTTTTCTTAATTATTGATTCAATCAATTCAGAGCGTAATTGAACCAATTGCTTCATCATAGAGAGATAAAAAAAGTTATCCCCCTGATATTTAAATAGAGAGCTTTTATTTTCAGTTAAGATTAAATCCAAACGATTTATTTGCTTTTCGATATATAATAAATAATTTGAATTTTTCAGTTTGTTATCGCTAAAGTTGATAACAGGTTGCCGCCATTCTTTACATAAAGAAAATGATAATAAATAATTATCACCAATCAATATTTCTTTATTTAATAAATTAATAGACTCTCCTTTTTTAATATTGAAAAGAGAAAAATTTTTATTTATTAATCGGCAACTATTTGGAGCATTATCTAATTGAGAACAAAGCAATGTATAAAGTGCATTATCAATAGAAAAGTTAATGGCTTTATTAAATACTTGTTCTATCGTTCCTTGGGGTGAGGGCTGATGCAACAGATTGAGAAATTGTGTATCAGCCGTTAGCCCGTATAACCTTTGCCGATGAGATATGGATGCGTTCACATGCCTCCTTATCTTATTTAGAGTCTATGATTTCGCTATGCCCCTGCTGCAATCAGTAACTCAGCAATCTCGCTGTAGCCTTTTTCATGTGCTAACTCTAATGGTTTTTTACCATATTTATCAGTCATATGAGGGTTCGCACCGTGGTCTAATAGTAATTTAACGATTTGCTGCTGTTTTTCGCCCCCATCGTTGAGCACGATAGCTTCTAATAGAGGGGTCCAACCAACAAAGTTGGTGTGATTGACATTAATATCGGTTTTTTCAAGTAGTTCGCGAACAATTTCCACGTGGCCTTTTTCACTGGCTGGTGTAATTCCCACACCACCAAAACGGGTTAATAAGTCTAAATTGGGTTTTGCAGGTAAGACAATGCGTAATAAAGTGAGGTCATTATTAAGACAGCTTAATAAAAAAGGGTTAAAACAGGTTTGGTCTTGTTTATTAATATCGGCCCCTGCATTAATGAGGAAAGAGACACATTCATAATGTTTGTTTAGGCTTGCATTAACAATCGCAGTGCGGCCTTGGCGGTTAGTGATATTAATATCCACACCTTTTTCGAGACAACTTTTTAATAACTCTAATTGTCCTTGTTCAGCTGCGGTTAAAAAATCGTGAGCGAGAGTACTGGCTGTCATCATTTCCCCTTAGGTTGGTTTATTGCTATCACCAACATAGATAAAGACAATTTAAAGATTATTTATGATGGTTAGAGCATAGCAATTGTCATTAATAAAAAGAATCCATTTAAATTTAATTCATCAATGGGGCATTTGATTATTGAATTTAATTCAATAATCTGGCTTTTTTGTGCGTGCGAGCATTCTTTTTTAGCGTTTTTTGATGATTTATGGCTATTTTGTGGTCCAAATTGTGTGATTTTTTTTGTTAATTAAAATCGAAAATCATGATTTACTCAGTTCTGTGATAGACATCAAATTGGAAGTTTTTAATTTGTTAAATTTGTAATTTTATTGATCGTGTCTGTATAGAATGTTAATACTTGGTTTGCCTATTTAATTCAATAATATTAGGTATTTCGAATATTAATAGTGACTTTAAAGGTAGGGTTTTTACTTGGGGAAAATGCATATCAAATTTAATCTATTCCAGTTGTTAATAATTCTGTTAAGCTATAAAAATATGCTCGAAAAATAATCTGATTTTTACGTTATTGAATTTTATTCACATAAAAACATGATTTGTCTAAATTTTAAACATTTTTGGCGGTGGGTATGAACTCAATTTTTACGGAAGAAAACTTACTGACTTACACAACAGCAGCGAAGTTTGCGAGTTTTAGTAAAGCAGCGGAAGAGTTAGGCGTGACCACCTCTGCGGTGAGTTATACCATCAAACGTATTGAAACCTATTTAGATGTCGCGTTATTTATTCGTAATACCCGTAATATTGAACTCACAGAAGCAGGGTATTATTTTTATCGTAAAGCAACCGACTTGCTCAATAATTTCCATTCCATTCAAAAAAGTATTTATTCTATTGAGCAGGGGATTGAAGCGCGGGTACGTATTTGTATTAATCAGTTATTATATACGCCGTATCATACCGCTAAGTTATTACAAATATTAAAAAAACAGTTTGCTACCTGCCACATCACTGTGACAACCGAGGTGTATAATGGGGTTTGGGATGCCATTATTAATAACCATGCAGATATTGCGATTGGTGCTCCGGGTACGTTGATGGATGGCGGTGGAATTGACTACACTGAAATCGGTGCGATTCACTGGCAATTTGCTATCGCAGCAACTCACCCATTGGCACTGATGCCAGAGCCCATCGCTGAGAGCCAGCTACGCCTTTATCCCAATATTATGGTGGAAGATACCGCGCATACCATTAATAAGCGGGTGGGTTGGTTGTTACATGGGCAAGAAGCAATTCAAGTGCCTGATTTTAATACTAAATGCCAGTGTCAGATATTAGGTGAAGGGATTGGGTTTTTACCCGATTATATGATCAAAGACCATGTTAAACATGGTTTGTTGGTAACAAAACAAATTCAGAACCCACGACAAGATTCCCATATGCTATTAGCCACACAACATTCAGCTACTGGGCTTGTGACGCAGTGGATCCGTAAAGAATTTGGCGAAAAGGGGGTTCTAGCAGAGCTCTACAGCGATCTCCTAAAACCCATCAATTAGTCTTATTGGCTAGCGACATCAAGGGCTTTATCGATAGCATCGGGGATCACTGAACCGTGGTTTTTGCCGTCGAATAACCTAAATTCACAGTGCCTTTGGTGGTTTGCAATCTCAGTGCAAACTTGGCGTGTGCTAATCCAACTTTTGCGCGCTTGGTAATTTTGCACTTGTTCAGCGCTCAGTTTGGATAAATCAGGGCTCTCTTCTAAACCGCCTAAAGTCACAAATAGGGGGGAAGCCGCTTGTTTCGCTGTCAGTTTCGCTAAATCTACCATACTTCCTTTACCCCACCATAATGACGGGCTGGCAGAAACATAAAACTGAAAATCATCCGGTTGTTGTTGGTACGCCATCAAGGTAAATAATCCACCAAATGAATGGCCAAATAGGGTTTGTTTGCTTTTATCAATAGGAAACTGTTTTTCTGCCCATGGGCGAATAGTGTCAGTTAAAAATTGGTATAGCGCAGGGGAACCGCCCCCTTGTTTAAATTCGTCACCCGCAACAGGGGGAGTATAGTCGTAGGTTCGCCATGCTTTTGGAAAGGCTTCGTCAATGGGGTAACCAATCCCAATAATAATCGGTAGTTTATCCGCTGGCAGCTTTTCAACTGCGCGATTAACCGCTTTGGGGTATAAACCATTACCATCAAGCATATACAGGATAGGGCGTTGTGCGGTGACATTATAGGGCACTGCACTGTAAATGCGCAGCGCACGGTCACCGTAAGTCATATCCGTTTGTTGGATATCATAAAATTGGCTGACTTGCTCGTCCATACTCGGGATAGTCTGGCTTGGGCGGGAAAATGCGGAACTGGTCATACACAGCAATATGCCACTTAATATGATTTTATTCATTTATTGAGTCTATTTAAGGGTTTTGAGGGTATACCTGAAACAGGCACACCCTCAGAGTTAATTAGAAGCTAACGTTAACGTTCGCCCAATAACGGCGTCCGTCTTCAACATCCCAGTTTCCATCAACTTTATCAATTTTAGGTCCTTTTTCATTACCAATATTTAGCACTGCAAAGTTCAGTTTGGTGTTTTTAAATAATTGGTAGGTTGCACCCACATCCATGGTGGTATAGCCACTACGATAGCGAGGTACTTTTGAGCCATTACGTTGTGCTGCCCACACCTGTTTTCCTTCATAATGCGCACGTGTGTATAAGGTTAGGTCTTCATTGAAGTTCCAATCCAATTTCGCATTAGCGATATGTTTTGGTGTTTTATCCAATGGATAGCCTTTTAAGGAAAGACCATTGCCTAATTTCTCATCATCACTTTTACGTTCTGAATCGGTGTATGTGTAATTTAGGTTGAGGTTCCAATCCTGTGCGATAGGAATGCCCGTTGCAACTTCAACACCTTTGATGTTCGCTTTACCCACATTGTCGTAGGTATATAACGTGAGATTAGGGTGGTTAGGATCGGCTTGATTAAGTGAGTAGCTAGTTAGCTTGTTTTTGAAGTCGGTATTAAAGAAGGTTAAGCTCGCATTAAAGCCAGATTCATGGTTATAGGCAATACTGATTTCTTCACTAACACTTTTTTCCGGTTTGAGGTCTGGATTACCGTAGATAATCCCGTTACCACCTTGGGTAGAGGTGCCATAGCCTTTACTGATTTCACGTAATGTAGGTGCGCGGAAAGCTGAAGAAACGCCCCCTTTAATGGTGATTTCATCGGTTAGGTAGTAAACAGCATAACCCCTTGGGTTCCAATGGTTACCATAGGTTTCGTGGTGATCTAAACGTAGGCCACCCGTTAAGATCAGATCATCTGTTGCGGTAAACTCATTTTCCACAAACAGTGCTGATTGATCGACTGACATACTGGTTTTTTCCATTACGCCTTTTGAAACCAAAGAGCTGTCTTTCAATTTAGAGTACTGGTATTGCCCACCAACGGTTAGGATATTGTCCGGCAGGAAAGCCACCACTTTTCCATCAACAACGGTGTTGGTGATTTCAGGTACGCGCGCCTCATAGCCGCCTTCCCAATGGCCTGTAGTTTGATTACGGTCTTGGGATTTTATTTTACGTTTGGTTTTTTCTTGGTAAACACTTAGCTCAGTATTAAAAGAATCCCACTCACCTTTATAAGTCAGAGCTGCATGGTTACGGTCGTTATGCCACTCTTCTTTAGAGTTATATTGCTTGTCTCCACCACGAATTTCATATTCAGCACCAGATTTACCTGGTGTCGATGTTTTCTCTTGAGTACTACGACCTGCTTCTAGTAAGAAGGTTTGGTTCTCTTGTGGTGTAAAGGTTAATTTAGCTGTTAAGCTGCGGTTATCACGCTGATGATGACCTTCTAAGATTTTATCTTCCTGACGGTAGTTACCACCACCATATAATTGCAGACCAAGTTTATCTTGAATTAATGGGCCAGACAGATAGAAGTTACCGTCAGTCGAGTTACCGCTATCACTGTTTTCTTGGATAATAGCCCCAGTGGTGACGCTGCCATGCCATTCATTAGTCACTTTTTTAGTGATGATATTGATAACACCACCCATTGCATCGGAACCATACAGGGAGGACATAGGTCCACGGATCACTTCGATGCGTTCAATCGCTTCGACAGGTGGCATAAAGCCTGCTTCAAAGCCACCGCTCCCATTAGGACGTGATTCACGGCTGTTTTGACGGCGCCCATCGACCAATATCAGCGTGTATTCGCCGGGTAAGCCACGGATATTAATATCTTGTTTGTTTGCAGCACCAACGACACTTACCCCTTCCACGTCTTTAACGGCGTCGGCGAGGTCACGGACAGGTTTATTTTGTAATTGGTCTGCACTGATCACGGTCACGCTAGCAGGAGCATCACGCAGTTGTTGCGAGAAGCCTGATGCACTGACGACCATGGTATCTGTTTTATTGTCTGCTGCTGTAGCGCTAAATGAAGATAAAGCCGCACAAACACCGGCGGCAATCAGGGTGTAGTGATATTGCGAAGTCATAGTTATCCCTAGTAAATATAAATGAGAATGATAATTATATTGTTTGCGAATATTATCACTAAAACATATCAAAAATAAATAATGAGCTAGCTAATTTATGAGCAATATTTGATCTCAGCTAAGAATTTTCACCTACGGTGTTTTCCCCTTTTACGATTTTTGTCAAGCTTAACGAAAAATTAAGGTTTAACTCTGGTTTATGGTGTTTGGTTGTGCGTGAATTTACTCTAGCGCTAGCATCTACTAGGGAAATTTGAGTTATATGAAACATACATTCAAAATTAGCCTGTATCCTTGGGGATAACCTCGTTAACCTAATGAATAATATTAAGTACTGGTAAAGAGATAAAAGCTGCCCGAAAGGCCAGCAATTACCAACGTACTTCGTTACTCTATTAAGCACCGTATTGAGTTTATTAATGTTGTATTGATGAGGACAAAAATGAAAATCGAGACAATCAGTGGTATTAAAAAGCAAGCGTCAGCCCGTGATCAAAAATGAAAACTCCAAGTTAAGAAATCATAAATATGGTCTAATAAATAGAAATATTCAATCAAAAAAAGAATATCAATAATTGAGTGACGGAATTTTTATCATAATAAATATCATTTGAACTATTTCATTAATTTTTATCGTTAATCTAATTAAGAATGAATTTCATTGTTTTGATAATAAACATTAATCTAATGTTGAACTCTGATTCCCTTTAATTATTTGTTTTATATCAATGAATTAATTTTTTTGTTGGAATTAATTTAATTGTAAATTATTAACTATTGCTTTATTACATATACTTCGTAAATATAGAGGGAGAATTAATATTGATTTCAGACCTTGAGAGTTATTATGAGTCAAGAAACCCATTCAGAAACACATAATCAAAAAACGACTAATGAAAAACGTAGAACAATATGGATAGTGATAGCCACAATAATTATCATTCTATTATTTGTCGCCTACGGTGTTTATTGGTTTTTAGTTTTACGCTTTCAAGAATATACCGATGATGCTTATGTATCTGGCTTACAGATCCCGATAATTGCGCAAACAACAGGTAATGTCACTCAAGTTAACTTTGAAAATACTGACTTGGTAAAGGCGGGGGATGTACTGGTTGTATTGGATAAAACGAATGCGCAATTGGCATTTGAACAAGCCAAACATGATTTAGCGACCACCATACGCAAAACCAAAGAACTGTATATCAATGGTGATGAGTATCAAGCGCAAATTCAAAAAAATCGTGTGACACTTGCGCAAGCGCAAAAAGATTATCAACGTCGTGTAGCTTTAGGCCGCAGTGGTACCATTTCGAAGGAAGACCTGCAGCACGCCCAAGAAGCTGTGCAACTTGCGCAGGCGGCTCTGGATATTTCTATTCAACAATATAATGCCAACCGCGCATTGTTGCGTAATACGGAGCTCAAAAAACAACCTGCAATTCAGCAAGCAGCTGATAGCGTACGCAGTGCGTGGATAAACTTACAACGTACTGAAATTAAAAGCCCAATGACGGGATATGTTTCACGGCGTAATGTTCAAGTCGGCTCTCAAGTCAGTCCGCAAAGTTCTTTAATGGCGATCGTGCCTGTTCAGCCTGTTTGGGTTGATGCGAACTTCAAAGAAACCCAATTAGAAAAAGTCCGTATTGGGCAACCCGTGACTATTAACAGTGATTTTTACGGGGCAGATATTGTTTATAACGGTACCGTGGTTGGGCTTGATATGGGAACTGGTAGTGCTTTCTCATTATTGCCTGCCCAAAACGCGACAGGGAACTGGATTAAAGTCGTACAGCGTTTGCCTGTACGTGTTGAATTAGACCCAGAGCAGGTGGCAAAACACCCGTTACGCATTGGGTTATCTATGAATGTCACCATCGATATTAAAGATCAAAATGGCCCTGTTTTAGCGGAAGTACAGCGTACAGTACCTGCATTTGAAAGTGATGTGTTGGTCTTAAACTTAAGTGATGTCGACCACATCATCGACACTATTATCAGCGATAACGCAGACTAGCTTGAAAGGAGCCGTTGTGGCAGATATTCAACCACTTAAGGGTGCAAAACTGGTATGGGCAACCATTGCGTTGTCCCTTGCGACCTTCATGCAGGTGCTTGATTCCACGATTGCTAACGTGGCTATCCCGACGATTGCAGGTGACCTTGGGGTTTCTATGTCTCAAGGGACATGGGTAATTACCTCGTTTGGCGTATCGAATGCAATTTCTATCGCTATTTCAGGTTACTTGGCGAAGCGCTTTGGTGAAATTCGTGTTTTCTTATGGGCAACGGCGCTTTTCACCTTATTTTCATTACTTTGTGGCTTTTCCGATAGCCTTGGTATGCTAATTTTATACCGCGTATTGCAAGGTGCCGTTGCAGGGCCGGTGATCCCACTTTCTCAAAGCCTTATCATGCGCTGCTATCCGCCAAAAATGCAAAATATGGCGTTAGCATTTTGGTCTATGACCATTATTTTAGCCCCTGTATTCGGTCCTATTTTTGGTGGTTATATTAGTGATAATTTCCATTGGGGCTGGATATTCTTTATGAATGTGCCTTTGGGAATTTTTGTCATTATAGTTGGCTCTATTATCTTCAAAGGGATGGAGTCGAAGGTCGTGAAAGTGCCATTCAATGTGATTGGCTTGGCGCTGCTTTCTGTGGGAGTGGGTTGCTTACAAGTTTTGCTCGACAAAGGTAAGGAACTGGGATGGTTGGCATCTAATGAAATTGTCATCTTAGCCGTTGTTTCAGCTATTGCGTTGGTATTCCTCGTTATTTGGGAACTCACAGATAAAAACCCAATTGTCGAATTATCGTTATTTAAATCGCGCAATTTTACCATCGGAACGATTTCTGTCAGTTTAGCGTATATGGCCTATTTCGGCGCTATTGTCTTGTTGCCGCAACTTTTACAGGAAGTTTATGGCTATACGGCAACATGGGCTGGGCTCGCATTGGCGCCTATAGGCTTATTGCCTGTGTTGTTTTCGGCTCCAGTAGCAAAATTATCCGATTTTCTTGATATCCGCTGGATAGTGACCTTTAGCTTTGTATTTTATGCGATTTGTTTCTTCTGGCGTGCATATACTTTTGAACCGAGCATGGGCTTTTCTGCTGTTGTTTGGCCGCAATTGGTGCAAGGAATGGCAGTAGCTTGCTTCTTTATGCCACTGACCACATTAACCCTTTCAGGTTTACCGCCTGAAAAACTCGCTTCGGCATCGAGTTTGGCTAACTTTTTCCGTACCTTAGCGGGTTCAATAGGGACTTCTATTACCACAACGCTGTGGAGTGATAGAGAAGCCGTTCACCATAGTCAATTAACGGAATTTATTACCGATTATAACCCTGAATCCTTAGGGATGTATAAAGAAATGGCAGCCCATGGATTGAGTACCGAACAGACTTCTGGTTTTATTGCTCAGCAAATTACGAGCCAAGGATTAATTATTGCTGCAAATGAAATTTTCTGGTTATGCGGTTGGGTATTTATTGCGCTGATTATTACTGTTTGGTTTGCTAAACCGCCATTTGGTAGCAAAGCGAAATAATGGATGGGGCTAAGTATTTTAGCCCCATCTAGCTTATAGCTGGGATTTAGGAATAACATTCTCAAAACTCAAGACAGGCCGGTTCGTTTCGACTTCTTTGAGGGGCTCGACTTCTTTAAAGGTGTTTAAGCAGCGCGTGACTAAGTCTTGATAATCTTTGGTTCCGCTGGTTTTCCATGCAATTTCCTTTTCTGATAAGGTGCGAAGGACTTTTGCAGGTGTACCCACGATAAGACTATTATCGGCGAAAATTGCCTCGGCTTTGATGAAGGCACAAGCACCGACGATAGAGTTCTCGCCAATAACGGCCCCGTCCATAATCACACTGTTCATTCCGACTAAGGCATTACGCTTGATATGGCAACCATGCAAAATCGCCCCATGGCCGATGTGCCCATCTTCTTCCACGATGGTTTCATACTGAGGAAAACCATGCATCACACAGTTATCTTGCACATTGGCGCCATCTTTAATGATTAAGCGACCAAAGTCCCCACGTAAGCTGGCGTTTGGGCCAATGTAAACATTTTTGCCAATAATAACATCACCAATCACCACAGCAGTAGGGTGCACAAAACTTTCAGGACTGACGACGGGCGTAATACCATCGATTTGATAAAAGGGCATACAGGCTCCTGTAATGTGTATTTAGGCGGCTATATCTCTGAGCACTCCACCAAAGCGGCGATAATAAGCGCTGGATGGTTGAGGAAGCTCTCCGACAGTGGTTTCGCACTGTTCAGAAACATATTGGGTTGCCGCTTGATCAATGCGTTGATAAATGTTGGTACAAAGATGGCGTGCAATATGGCCTTCCCATTGTGCAGGAAGGAGTTCATCTGGTAATAACGGGTCTTTAAGCGTGACACGGCGGTAGAAATGGATCAGCAGTAAACGTAGCTGAAAGCAGTGTTCAGGGGAAATCTGTGTGTCAGTATTTTCTTTAAGGAGTAATGCAAGTGGCCTAAATAAGGAAATAAACTGATGATAATGTTCTGAAATATCTTGCAAAGACCAAGCATGAGAAACCAGTTCTTTGAGATTTTTTTCTGAGCGGCTATAGGGGTAATCCGCGTGAAAATAGATGGCATTTTCAGTGGCATTGAGTTCATTGAGTAGTGTCGGTACATCACTTTGGGCACAACTGGGTGCTGCCATGAGTGACGTATTAAATTGCCCGAAACCGAGCCAACTCAGTTCCTTTTTTAATCTGATCTTTTCGTCTTTATCCGCCGTTTCAAGGAGGAGTAAATCCCATTTTCCATCCCAATCAGGCTGCCCGGCTAGATAAATTTTATTTTCTGCACGGCGAAAGCGACTTTGCCCGCGCTCAGAAATACGGTAATAGCTGCGACGGCCAATTTTTTCGACATCAAGCCAACCTTCTTTTTGTAAGCGAAAAACGGAAGTTCGGACAAAGCGGTCAGTAAAGCCCATGGGTTCTAACAGCTTAGTCAAGCTTCCTAACCACACTTCACCACCACGATGATGCAAAGCATCACCATAGAGTGAGCTAATTAGAGACGTCCCACTAATGGGTTGGCTTGCTATTGCATGTTGTATGAATTGGTTAAGTTTATTTTCCATTTATATTTTATCTATAAAATTTATGTATCAGAAGGCTTACTAAATAGTAGACATAAATTTAAAGGTTGTCTTCCATTACCTGTTTTAACACTTTCTCAGAGATTAAGGCATATCAGAGTAGTTCATTCCAATATGCCTTAATAATTTGAATTAAATCGCAATTCTAGTATCAATTACCCGTTCAGCTTTGCCTTGAGAGCGTGGAATATCACCGCAATTTACAATACTAATACGGGTGCTAATACCTACCATCGATTTGATTCGATGCTTTAAATGGTGGCAGATATTACAGCGTTCATCATAAGTGAGCTGTTCAGGGTGTTTGAGCTCAACACGAACAGATAAGTTGTCCATATTGCCTTGGCGACCAATTTCTAATTGGTAATGAGGGGAAAGCTCCTTAAATTGCATGATTTGTTCTTCAATTTGAGAAGGAAACACATTCACGCCACGAATGATCATCATGTCATCGGAACGTCCGGTAATTTTACCAATTCGACGCATGTTACGATTGACCCCCTGCATCAGGTGGGTAAGGTCACGTGTTCGGTAACGAATAACAGGCATGGCTTCTTTTGTCAGGGTAGTAAACACTAACTCACCATGCTCACCCGCCCCTAATGGTTTTAAGGTATTGGGGGAAATAATTTCTGGATAAAAATGGTCTTCCCAGATAGTGGGGCCACTCTCTCCTGAGTCTGCGCACTCCATAGCAACGCCAGGCCCCATCACTTCAGATAAACCGTAAATGTCTAATGCTTTGATACCAAGACGGGTTTCAATTTCTGTTCTGAGGGATTCAGTCCAAGGTTCAGCACCAAAGACACCTAATCTAAGTGAGCACTTACTAGCATCTCCCCCCATGATTTTTTCAAGCTCATCAATAATACTCAAGCAGTAAGAGGGCGTTACCATTATCACATCGGGTTTGAAATCAGCGATCAGTTGTGCTTGTTTTTCAGTTTGCCCACCTGACATAGGAATGACTGCGGCTCCTAGGCGTTCTGCACCATAGTGAGCGCCTAGCCCTCCGGTGAATAAACCATAGCCGTAAGCAACGTGGACTTTATCGCCTCGGACAGTGCCAGCAGAACGTAAACTACGCGCAATCAGGTCAGCCCAGTTATCGATATCTCGCTGGGTGTAACCGACCACAGTTGGGCGCCCAGTCGTTCCTGAAGAGGCATGAATACGGATGATTTGGTCCATTGGCACAGCAAAGGTGCTAAATGGGTAGTTTTCACGTAAATCCTGTTTGGTCGTGTAAGGAAATTTTTCGATATCGCTGAGTTGTTTGAAATCGTCAGGGTGAACCCCTGCATCATCGAATTTCTTGCGATACATCGGGACATTTTCATAGGCGTGAGTGAGTGTCCACTTCATTCGAGAGTACTGTAAAGACTCGATCTCATCTCGCGATGCAAATTCAATTGGGTCGATGCTATCTTGTATATTGCTCATAATTGCCTGTCCTCATAATTATTATGGTTACCAGTTCACGCTAATGCATGACGTTTCTGGTATTTGCCTGAGCAGGTGTCGGGTTTTCAGGCTGTTTTTATTTGTATTAAGACGTTGTTCAGACTCGTTCAATAATCATTGCTATCCCTTGGCCAACACCGATACACATGGTGCATAATGCATAACGACCTTGTTTGCGGTGTAGTTCATTGATAGCGGCAATAACAAGCCTTGCTCCACTCATTCCAAGTGGATGACCTAGCGAAATTGCCCCTCCGTTTGGGTTAACGTGTGAGGCATCATCAGGTAAACCAAGCCCCCTTAAAACGGCGAGTGCTTGCGCGGCAAAGGCTTCGTTTAGTTCAATAACATCCATTTGTTCGATGGTGAGCCCTGCCATTTTTAATACTTTTTGCGAGGCAGGGAGTGGACCGATCCCCATCAATCTTGGCTCAACGCCACAAGTGGCTGTAGCGATGATACGAGCCCGCGGTGTTAACCCTTGTTGTTTGGCGATAGTGTCGGATGCGATAATCAGTGCGGCGGCTCCGTCATTAACACCGGAAGCATTACCAGCCGTTACAGTCCCGTTATCGCGAAATGGGGTTTTTAGTTTTTGTAATTGTTCAAATGTTGTTTCGGCTCTTGGATGCTCGTCTTCACTGACGACGTATTCATTTTTACGTTGTTTAACCGTTACAGGGATGATTTCTTGCGCAAAAATACCGTTAACTTTGGCTGTTTCAGTGCGTTGTTGGCTACGTAATGCAAAAGCATCTTGGTCTTCACGGCTAATTTGGTAAGTTTCTGCCACATTTTCCGCAGTTTCTGGCATCGAATCTGTGGAAAACTGTTGTTCCATCAACGGGTTGATAAAGCGCCAGCCAATAGTGGTATCAAATACTTGCGCTTGACGAGAGAATGCAGATTCTGGTTTACCCATCACAAACGGCGCTCGGCTCATGGATTCGACGCCTCCGGCAATCATGAGCCCAGACTCACCAGCTTTGATACTTCTTGCCGCTAATGCTATAGCGTCTAGCCCAGAACCACATAGGCGGTTAATGGTGGTACCAGAAACAGAAACAGGTAGCCCAGATAACAGCCCCGCCATACGTGCTACATTACGGTTGTCTTCTCCTGCTTGATTTGCGCAACCTAAAATGATGTCGTCAGTTAATGACCAATCAAGTTGCGGGTACCTTTCCATTAAGGCTTTTAATGGAACAGTGGCAAGGTCATCAGGGCGTAATGATGATAAAGCACCACCGTAGCGGCCAATGGGAGTGCGGACACCATCACAAATAAACGCATCTATCATGATTGTTCTCCTGTTAAACGATGGCCTAACCGATGAGAACGACCGTGGAACAGCGCAAGCGTTTTACCATCTTGGTTAGTTATCTCGACTTCATATAAACCGTTACGTTTACCTTGGTGTTTCATCGTGGCGGTCGCGGTAAGCAGGTCACCTTCAAAACCGGGACGAATAAAATCAATGGAGCACATGGAAGCAACGGCAGCATGCCCTTGGCTATTACAGGCGTAGGCAAACGCGGTGTCGGCAAGGCTAAATAATTGCCCTCCGTGGCAGGTTTTATGGCCATTAAGCATCTGTGCTGTGATCGGCATTTTCAATTGCGCAAAACCTTCCTCGACTTTTTCAATGGACATACCCATCGCTTTTGCGCATGCATCATCACGGTACATAATGTGAGCTGATTGCTGAGCCAGCGTAATGTTTGGCAATGAAATCATGGTAGCTCCTTGAAAGTTAAAGATTGATAACCTGCGGCTAATTGCCTTAAAAGTGGGTTTGGCCGATAACGACTGTCTCCATAAAACTGAGTCAAATTTTCAAGTACTGACAGCACACGTTGCCAGCCTAGCTGCCTACCCCAAGCGAGTGGGCCTTTAGGGTAATTCACGCCAAAACACATGGCATTATCGGTATCTAATGCCGTTGCAATTCCTTTATTGACGATATCTAACGCTTCATTGCATAGCATCGCGACTGTCCTCATGCTTAACAGCGCTGGGTAGTCTGGTAATACAATTACGTGTTTACCTAATGATTGAAAAAACGCGATAGCTTGCTGGTTTTGTTGCGCATTATTTTGCGATGCACAGCTTAACGTGATGGTTGTTGCGGTAAGGTAATTTACCGATAAGTCAAAATGCACGACGGCTTGTTTTTGTGTTTGCGCATGTGACGATGCCAATTCACCATTTGTTAACATAATAATAACGCCATTAACAATAAGTGTCGGGGATTGATCAGAATGTTGTGTTAATCCTTCGAGAGAGATCCCATTTTCAGTTAAAAGCCGCGCGAACTCAGGAAATATCTGCCAGTTGCCATGCGCTTTTATATTTTGGGGCTGCTCAAGGTGAATTTTTTCTGCAATTGAAGGTAAAGGTTGAGGTTTATTATCATCATAATGATAAAACCCTTGCTTCGATTTACGGCCTAAATGGCCTGCTTGGACTAATTCCAATTGCATTAATGAGGTTTGAAAGCGTGGGTCATAACCGAAGGCCTGAAATACTGATTCAGTTACCGCATAGTTTACATCATGGCCAATTAAATCAGTTAGTTGTAGTGGGCCCATGGCAAAACCCCCAGCGTCACGTATTGCGCTGTCTAATGTGGCAGGAGACGCAATTTGTTCTTCAAGGGCACGCATTGTTTCGGCGTAGAAAGGCCGAGCCACTCGGTTGACAATAAAACCGGGGGTGGAACGGCAAATTACGGGGATTTTTCCAAATGATAAAGTCAGGGCTTTTAACTGTTCAATGACGGTGTTAGATGTTTCTAGCCCTCGAACGATTTCAACTAATTTCATCACGGGGGCGGGGTTAAAAAAGTGCAGGCCTGCAAGACGCTCGGGGTGTGTTAGCTGCCGCCCAATGGCGGTAATCGATAATGAAGATGTATTACTGGCAAATAGCGTATTTTTGCTGCAAATCGCTTCTAATTCACTAAAAATTGCCTGTTTTATTTCCAGCTTTTCAGCAACGGCTTCAATGACTAATTGTGCATCCGACAGTGCCGAGAGGCTTTTTACCACTGCGATTTTTGCGATAATCGCCTCCGTGACCTCTAGTTTTGCTTTCCCTTGCTCAACACGTTTGCGTAAACGTTGGGTCATCGTTGATAAACTACGGCTTAACACATCTTGGTTCACATCAAACAGTAAGACGGATAACCCCGCTGTTGCTGCCACTTGTGCAATGCCAATCCCCATGGTTCCAGCGCCAATTACCGCGATGGTGTTGATAGTATGATTCAAAGGTAATGTCATGGTTAGCATCCTTTGAACTGGGGTTCACGTTTATTTAAAAAAGCATTGACCCCTTCGCGATAATCCTCACTTCGACCGCCAAGGCGTTGTAAGTCACGCTCAAGGTTGAGTTGCTCATCGAGAGTATTGGTTGCCGCGGCATAAATGGCCTTTTTGATAAGCCCTAAACCATAAGTCGGTTGGGTTGCAAGGTGTTGTGCGAGCTGTTGAGTGGTATTAATGAGTTCTTCATTTTCAGTGACCTGCCAAATCATTCCCCACTGTAATGCTTGCTCCGCACTTATTTTATCGCCTAATAATGCCATCCCCATTGCCCGTGCATGGCCTGCTAATTGAGGTAAAAACCAGCTTCCTCCTGAGTCAGGAACCAAGCCAAGGCGGCAAAAAGATTGAATAAAACTGGCATTTTTTGCGGCAATGACAATATCGCCTGCGAGTGCAATGGCGGCGCCTGCACCTGCGGCCACACCATTGACCGCGCAAATAATCGGTTTCGGTAATGCGGTTAGGCGGCGGATCAAGGGGTTATAGTAAGTTTCAACGGAGAATCCGAGATCAGGAGCGTCACTGCCCACGCTCACATTGCGATCATTTAGATCTTGTCCGGCACAAAATCCACGGCCTGCACCGGTGATCACTAAACAGCGTACGGTTTCATCGCGTTCCGCTATTTTGATAGCCTCACTGAGTTGGCGATGCATCTCATCATTAAAGCTATTCAGCCTATCAGGGCGGTTGAGAGTGATGGTGAGAACCCCATTTTCTAACGTAGTGAGGATCATTGCTTCATTATTCATGATTATTGTCCTGTAAATTGAGGTTTTCGTTTTTCGAAGAATGCCTCGATCCCTTCACGTCGATCGTTGGTACCCGCTAAAGTCACAAAATATTGGCGCTCAAGCTGTAACCCCTCGGTAAGATGGTTTTCTTGAGAATGCACCAGTGATGCTTTTGCGGCTTGTACGGCTAAAGGCGCATGCATTGCGATGCGCTCTGCCAGCTTTTGGGCGCGTTCTAGCACCAATTCATCCACACAAATTTCACTGATTAACCCTGCTTGCAACGCATGTTTAGCACTGATTGGTTCACCCGTTAGTACCATTTGCATGGCGAGGGATTTGCCCACGGCACGAATTAAACGCTGCGTCCCCCCGGCTCCGGGCATTAAACCCAGAGTAATTTCGGGTAAACCGAAACGAGCTGATTCACCAGCAATAATGATGTCGCTGGCGAGTAATAATTCAAAACCTGCACCCAGTGCATAACCATTCGCAGCACTAATAATGGGTTTTGATATCGCGGATAACCTGCGCCAAACTTGGGGGCGTTTATCGGTGATCGTATTAGCAACAGTTTGTTGCTGTAGTTCTTTAAGATCGGCTCCTGCAGCGAAAAAACGCGGATTTCCGGTGATCACGATCGCACCAATCTCATCATTGATTTGTGCTTGCTCGAGGTGCTGAACCAGCAATTCTAAACAGGCGGTGCTCAGGGCATTACGTACTTCTGGGCGGTTTAACGTCAGAGTCAAAACCCGGTTATGTTGTTGTGATAAAATCCAATGGTTTTCCATTACAGTTCCTACACGTCAAAGTCTAAAACAACACCATCGCCTTTTGGCCACGCTTGGCAACTAAGAATGTACCCAGCCGCGATTTGGTCGGGCTCAAGGCTGTAATTAACCCCCATTTCCACTTCACCAGAGCGCAATTTACATTTGCAGGTTGCGCAAACGCCGCCTTTACAGGCATAGGGTAAATCCGCGCCTTGGCGCAGTGCGGCATCCAAAATACTGTCGTCTTGGCTATCCATGGCGATGTCCATGGTTCTACCATCGAGGTGAATACTGACTTTGCGTCTTTCGCTAGTCATGGCGGTTACGGGCTTGAATTTAGTGCCTGAAGTATTGAAGCGCTCGGTGTGAACATATTCTTTAGGCATGCCATAAGCGACTAAAGTGTCGTGAACCTCATCCATCATGCTGTCGGGCCCACAAATAAATGCTCGGTCAAATTGCTTAAAATTCAATAAGGTGTTATTTAAGGCTCTGAGTTGTTGTTGGTTAATTCTACCGCTGAGTAGCTCGCTATCTTGCTGTTCTTGGCTGAACAGGTAGAGAACTTGGAAGCGTGTTGCAAAACGATTTTTTAGGTCTGAAATGCTCTCTTTAAACATCACTGAGCGGCTATTTCGATTACCATAAATCAGTACAAAACTGCTTTTTGGCTCAGTTTGTAATGTGGCTTTAATGATGGAGAGCAATGGCGTGATCCCAGAGCCAGCAGCGACGGCAAGGTAATGTGCATGGGTATCTGCTGCGGGTTGGTAACCAAATTGTCCCTGTGGAACCATCACATCAAGGCTATCGCCAACTCGTAACTCTTGGTTGATGAAATTAGAGAAACGCCCTTCGTAAATCGCTTTCACCCCAATTTTTAGCGTGTTTTCATCCGGTGAGCTGCAAATGGAATAACAGCGGCGTAGGTTTTCGCCATTGATAGAGGCTTTTAATGTCAGGTGTTGCCCTGGGCGGTAATGATATTGCTCTCGTAATGCATCTGGTACGTTAAAAGTAATGGCGACAGCTTCAGGGGTGTCACGCTCAATGGCAGCAATACTTAAACGATGAAATACAGTCATATGGGTGCCCCTAAATACATTTAAAGTAATCAAACGGTTCTAAGCATTCAGTGCATCGATACAATGCCTTACATGCAGTGGAACCAAATTCACTAATTTTTTCGGTCTGTTCGCTGTCACAACGTGGGCAACGAACCGCGCCTTTGTGTTTTGGGTGCTCGCAGGACGTACCTTGCGGAGGTGCGATACCAAATTCACGCAAGCGTCTTTTCGCATCTTGGTTCATCCAATCCGTTGTCCAGGCGGGTGTTAACAGAATTTCGATGTCGATATTTGGAAAACCGGCATTACCGAGAACAGTTTTGATTTCATTGATTAAAAATTCAGTTGCTGGGCAACCTGAATAGGTAGGTGTAAAAATAACTTTCCAGCCCTGAGCTGCCGGCAGCACGTTGCGGATCATGCCAAGATCAGTAATAGAGAGTGCGGGTAGTTCAGGATCGGGTATTTGGTGGAGCTGCTGCCAGATCTGGTGAATCTGGGGCGATTGAAGCTCGCGATGTTGCAGTCTCTGTTCCATAACATCACCACTGGCAGTTCGGATAAGCACGTTGCACAAACTGCAATTGCGTTAATAACAAGCCCAAGTGCTCAGTATGGCTGCCTTGCTTGCCGCCTAAGCGATACGCTTTTTTCTCTGGCACAGTGAGGGTCGCTTCTGTGAATGTTTCGTTAATGGTGTTTAACCATGCGGCTTGTAAAGAACGTGGGTCAACAGCGATGCCTAATTCGCTAAGTGCGATTTCAATGTCATCAGCATGGAAAAGTTCGCCAGTAAAACGCCATAACTCATTGACTGAACGTTGGATTCGTTGATGGCTTTCTTCACTGCCATCCCCTAAACGGACCATCCAGCCACGGCTAAAACGCAAGTGATAAACGGCTTCTTTGAGGGACTTCTCAGCAATGGCAGACAGTTGTTCATCACGGCTATGAATTAGCGCTTCATATAATGGAACATGATATGCATCCATAAAAAATTGGCGCACTAAAGTGTCATCAAAGCCATTGTTGGGTTGTTCAACCAATAATAAATTGCTGAACTCTCGTTCATCGCGCAAGAAGGCAAGGGTGTCTTCATCGCATTCAGGCCCTTTTAATTGCGCGGCATAGTTTAAAAAGTTACGCGCTTGCCCTAGCAAATCTAAGCCGATATTGGATAACGCAAGGTCAATTTCGAGCTCAGGGGCATGGCCGCACCATTCGCACAGGCGCTGCGCTAAAATTAAGGGGGTATCGCCAAGTCGTAATGTGTAATCGTGGAGCTGTTGTTGTTGGTTCATGGCAAGCTCCTTACATATTCTTGATACCATCAGGGATGGTATAGAAGGTTGGGTGACGATAGACCTTGGTATCCGCAGGGTCGAAGAACGTACTTTTATCTTCAGGCTGTGAGGCAATTAAATGTGCGGCCTTCACCACCCAAATTGAGCAGCCTTCACTGCGCCTTGTATACGCATCGCGGGCATTTTCCAGCGCCATTTGGTCATCAGCAGCATGTAAACTGCCAACATGGCGATGCGCAAGCCCTTGCTTACTACGGACAAAAACTTCATATAAAGGCCAATCTTGATTGCTCATGGTGTTTTCCTTTTTGTAAAATGGTCAGTGATTAAGCCGCTGTTTTAACGGATTTTTGCTTGCGACTATGTGCCATTGCACCTTCACGTACCCATGCGCCGTCTTCCCACCCTTTGCGCTTTGCACTAAGGCGTTCGTGATTACAAATGCCATTGCCTTTAATCACCTGATAAAACTCTTCCCAGTCGATTTCGCCAAAACGGTAATGGCCAAGGTCTTCATCCCAAACCAGATCAGGGTCAGGGATCGTCATACCTAACGCTTCCACTTGCGGAACGGTGTTATCAACAAATTTTTGCCGCAGCTCATCATTACTGAAGCGCTTAATTTTCCAAGCCATGCTTTGAGCGCTGTGCGGGGAGTCCGAATCATTTGGACCGAACATCGTGAGAACGGGCCACCAAAAGCGGTTTATCGCATCTTGCAGCATGGCTTTTTGCTCATCGGAGCCTTGTGCAAGCGCCATCACGGCTTCATAACCCTGGCGTTGGTGAAAACTTTCTTCTTTACAGATTTTCACCATCGCTCTGGCATAGGGACCATATGAGGCACGGCACAGTGCTACTTGGTTCACAATTGCCGCACCATCGACAAGCCATCCAACCACGCCTACATCAGCCCAACTTAATGTCGGGTAGTTAAAAATGGAGGAATATTTCATTTTTTCATCAAGTAACTTTTGGTAGATATCTTGACGAGAGCAACCGAGAGTTTCGGCTGCGCTATACAGGTATAAACCATGGCCTGCTTCATCTTGAATTTTGGCCAGTAAAATTGCTTTACGACGCAATGTCGGTGCTCGTGTAAGCCAATTCGCTTCTGGTAGCATGCCGACGACTTCTGAATGGGCATGTTGACCAATTTGGCGGATAAGGTTTTGCCGATACGCATCGGGCATCCAATCCTTGGGCTCGATGGAAATATCGGCTTCGATTTTGGCTTCGAAGTTAGCCTGATTTTGCTCGCTCATTGATTTTTCCATTAAATGATTCGCTAATGTTTATTTATATGAAAATAATGAATCATATATATTTAACATTAATGCTAGGAAGTGTTAACAAAAAGATCAATGTTTATTAACCTTGTTTTGCGAGTGGCTTCACAATCAATAAAGTAAATTACAATAAAAACAATTAATTAAAATTATTGTTTTTTGTGTGGTTTTAATGGAAATAGGCATTTCATATAAAATTGTTCTTAATTTGTTAAATTTAAATTAGCTTCTATGCTTATTTTTATGATACATATTTGTTATCTAATTTGAATTGGTGTTTTTATTTCTGGAGAGGAATATGCAGCATTTAACAAGTTACATTATGGGCAAATGGGTACAAGGTGAGGGCGAAGGGCGAAAAATTCACCATGCGCTAACGAATGAAACTTTATATACAGTGACGACAGAAGGGTTGCCGCTAGCAGAAAGCTTGCAGTATGGTCGCCAAGTAGGAGGCGAAATATTGTCGGCGATGACATTCCAGCAACGTGGGCAGATGCTCAAGGCACTCGCAAAATACCTACTGGAACATAAAGCCCAGTTATATGCGATTTCGGCACAAACTGGTGCAACTAAAGCGGATAGCTGGGTGGATATCGAAGGGGGAATTGCCACACTATTTTCTTATTCGGGGCTCGCTAACCGTGAGCTACCGGATGACACTATTTGGCCAGAAGATGAAATGATCCCGTTATCAAAGCAAGGGCAATTTATTGGCCATCATATTTTAACATCTCGCCGTGGCGTTGCCCTGCACATTAATGCATTTAACTTCCCTTGTTGGGGAATGTTAGAAAAATTGGCACCCACATGGCTTGCTGGCATGCCTGCTATTATCAAACCCGCAACCGCCTCAGCACAGTTAACACAGGCGATGGTGAAGCTAATGGTTGATAGCGGTTTAGTGCCTGATGGCGCAATACAACTGGTTTGCGGTGGTGTTGGCGATATGTTTGAACACCTTGATTTTGAAGATGTTGTGACTTTTACGGGGTCGGCGAGTACAGGGCAAAAGCTGAAATCGCATCCACGTATCACGGCTAAATCAGTCCCTTTCACGATGGAAGCGGACTCATTAAACTGTGCAATTTTAGGTGATGACGTCCAGCCAGATCAGCCTGAATTTGCTTTATTTATTAAAGAAGTCACTCGAGAAATGACCGCGAAAGCGGGCCAAAAATGTACAGCGATCCGTCGTATTATCGTGCCGAAGAAACAGCTCGAAAATGTGAAGCAGGCATTATTGAAACGCTTATCCGCTACAACAGTGGGTGACCCTGCAATTGAAGGGGTCAGAATGGGGGCATTGATTAACTTAGAGCAGCGCCAAGATGTACAAGAGAAAGTGAATTATTTACGTGATCATGGCTGTGATGTCCTATGTGGTGGGCAATTTGAAAAGTTGGAAGTTATTGGGGGAGATAGCCAACATGGAGCGTTCTATCCGCCAACGCTGTTGTATTGTGCAGAGCCTTTTAAATCTACAGCGGTACACGAAATTGAAGCTTTTGGTCCCGTCGCCACATTAATGAGCTATGACGATATCGAACAAGCGGTGCAGTTAGCGATTTTAGGTGGAGGAAGCCTTGCGGGGACGTTAGTCACTGCTGACGCACAAGTCGCACAAGCGGTCATTCGTGCCAGTGCGCGGGCACATGGGCGAATGTTGATTTTAAATGAAGCATCAGCCGCGGAGTCCACAGGCCATGGTTCACCGCTTCCGTTACTGGTACACGGCGGTCCAGGCCGAGCAGGTGGTGGCGAAGAGCTCGGCGGGTTGAGAGCAGTCAAACACTATATGCAGCGTACGGCTATTCAAGGTAGCCCTTCTATGCTAACGGCAATTACTAAGCAATGGATCCGCGGTGCAGATACCATCGCTGATGTGGTTCATCCATTCCGCAAACATTTTGAAGACTTAGCAATTGGCGACACGTTACTGACCGCAAGGCGTACCGTTACAGAAGCAGATATTGCTAATTTTGCCTGTCTCAGCGGTGATAATTTTTATGTTCACGTTGATAAAATTGGTGCGGCACAGTCGTTATTTGGTGAACGAATTGCGCACGGCTATTTTGTCGTTTCAGCCGCAGCGGGGCTATTTGTTGATGCAGGGGTTGGGCCCGTGATCGCCAATTATGGTATGGAAAGTTTGCGTTTTATTGAACCTGTGAAAATCGGTGACACCATACAAGTTCGCCTAACGTGCAAGAAAAAGATCAAAAAAACGCAAAAACTCGCTGAAGATAAGCCAAATGGCGTTGTTGAATGGGACGTGCAAGTGTTTAATCAGGATGACACCGTTGTGGCGTTGTACAGTATTTTAACGCTGGTGGAGCGTCGTGTTGGTGATTTTCATTAATCATTATACGGAGTGAATTAATTATTGAGCTAATAGGTGCTTTTTCAATCATTTTCTGTTGTGATGAGTGACCAGCAACAGAATGTAGGGAAACAAAGATGAAAACGCACCACCAAGCGGTTTATCAACAATTTGACCAGCAAGCCAATTCGTATTTAACCAGCCAAGTTCATGCACAAGGTGAAGACCTACTTGTTTTGCAACAATTGCTACAAGGTTGTCAGGATGAAGACGTGCTTGACCTTGGCTGTGGTGCAGGGCATGTCAGCTTTCATGCAGCACCGTTAGTGAAGTCAGTGACGGCTTATGATTTGTCCGACTCAATGCTCAATGTTGTGGCTAACAATGCACAAGAACGTGAATTAAATAATATCACCACCTGCAAAGGTACCGCGGAGTTTCTACCGTTTGGTGAGCACTGTTTTGACCGAGTGATTAGCCGTTACTCAGCACACCATTGGCACGATGTGGAACAAGCGCTACGTGAGGTGCGCCGAGTGCTCAAACCGGGTGGAAAAGGCATTTTTATTGATGTGGTATCACCGGGACATCCATTATTGGATATTTACTTACAAACGGTCGAAGTGCTTCGGGATACCTCACATATTCGTGATTATTCTGCTGGAGAATGGTCTGGTATGTTTAATAGTGCGGGGCTATTTGTTCGTCGGGTGCAAAGTTTCCGTTTAGCATTGGAATTTACCAGTTGGGTTGAACGGATGCGGACACCACAGCCATTCGTCGAGGCTATCCGCCACTACCAAGGAACATTAAGTGATGAGGTAAAAAGCCACTTTGCAGTACAAGCCGATGGCTCATTTACCTCAGATGTGATGTTGTTTGAATTTCAGTGCCAATAACTATTTATTGCGCTAAAAATTGTTGTGATAAAAATTATTGTGCTAAAAACTGCGCTTGGTTCAATTGGCTAAGCGCGTTATTTACTGCAAAAATCGCACCGCGAACATCAGGAATACCAAAGGATTTTAATCGTGCACTGTGCTTGGTGAGATAAGTTTGTGCATCAGTTTCTGAAGCAAACAGATACACACCACCTGCCATTTGCGTTTGTGGGTTTTCAGTCCAAATCTTCCAAATAAAGCCCGGCTCTTGGTTAATTGATTCCGCCAAATCATTCATTGCGGATATCATTTCATCACCCCATGGCCCCTGATACGGAAAATCAACTTGTAAAATAACGCTCATATCTGCTCCTTATGATTGAAGCGCTATAGTAACCCTTAAAGTAAATAATAACTTTGCTATTCATCGTATTTCAAACGACTTATTGCTTCAAACTATTACGTTTACCTGCCTCAAATGCAGCTAAAGTCGCTAACCGAGCTTGTTTATGGTCAACAATGGGTTCTGGGTAATTAAGCGCTGTATTGCTGATTACAGCCCATTCATATGGCGTATGAATATATTTGTCGGGCACTTGCTGCAATTCGGGCAGCCAATGGCGAATAAAAGTCCCTTGTGCGTCAAACTTCTTCCCTTGAGTGGTTGGGTTAAAGATACGAAACCAAGGAGAGGCATCAACGCCTGTTGAGGCTGACCACTGCCAACCGCCGTTGTTTGCGGCTAAGCTGCCATCAAGCAGTTGGCTCATAAAGTATTTTTCACCTTTGCGCCAATCAATCAGTAAGTCTTTGACTAAAAAACTGGCCACAATCATTCGTAGACGGTTATGCATCCAACCCGTTGTATTCAGTTGGCGCATAGCCGCGTCCACAATAGGATAACCCGTTTGTCCTGTTTTCCATGCTGCAAAATCGGTCGAAGAATCATTCCAGTGAATATGTTGTGTCCATTCAATAAATGGTTGGTGGCGGCTTAGGCGTGGAAATGCGACTAAAAGATGTGAATAAAATTCACGCCAGACTAACTCATTTAACCACGTGAACGCCCCACTATCAGGGTGATCTAACACTTGGGGGTTCTCTGCTTGTAATCGGTTGAAGCATTGGCGAGGGGATAGGACCCCCACCGCGAGGTAAGGTGATAATTGGCTGGTACCATCAATAGAGGGAATATCTCTATCATTTTGATAATCGCCGACTTTCTGGGAACAAAACTGCCTGAGTCGCGTTAAAGCCGATTTTTCACCGGCAGGAAATTGCTGGAAGTCTTCAATTGGCTGATGCGGAAATAACGGTGAAGCCCTATCAATGTTGATAGGGGCAGCTCGTTTTTCTGGGGCTCGTAGTGAACGGCAATCTGTCACGGTAAGTTGGGTGAGGAAGGCTCGGCGAAAGGGAGTATAAACTTGATACATCTCCCCTTTTTGAGTCGTCACGGAGCCGGGTGGTAGTAATAAATAGTCATCGAAAGCATGGATATGCAACCCATGAGGTTGATTGATTAACCACTCGTCTCGTTGTTTTTCGTTCCACTCATATTGCCGATTAAAAAACAAGGCATCCGCTTGCTGTGTCTTTGCGTAATCGAGTACCCATTGTGCTGCGTCGGCAAAATTAGCCACAGTTTGACAAACCAGTGGAATACCAAGCTCAGCGAGTGAATTTTGCAGTTCAGCAAGGTTTTGGTGAATGAATGAGATTTGTCGCTCAGCCATATCATGTTGTTGCCACTGCTTAGGGGTTGCAGTAAAAAGGGCAATGACTTTCGCATCTGGGTCTGCACAGGCGGAGGAAAGCGCTTTGTTATCGGTAACCCGCAGATCATTGCGAAACCAGATAAGATGACAAACGTGTTTGGCTGCCATTACCTCCCTCCTTGGTTGATGTTTTGTTGGAATCAAAACAATAGGTTTTGAAAATAAACTAGGAAAATCAATTTATTGAATTTCGGCTGATAACACAAAGCGGGAAAAACCACGCTTTTATCCCGCTTTGTCAACAACCTGAAAGGGCCGGTAAACGGCCCTTTCATATTTAATCTAATTTAGGATGCTGATTGATTAAGGATTGGCGTTTTTTCTCAAGCTCAGCAATTTGTTGGTCAATATCTTCAACTTTCTGCTCAATATTGTCAAAGTGCTCGCTAAGAATTTCTTTTGCCTCGGCTTTATCTGATGCAGCAGGTGTTGCCCCGCGTAATGGTTTATTCGCCGTTTCTGGCATTCTGATACCCGTATATAAACCAATTAAAGCAATCACGATTAAGTAATACGCTGGCATGTATAAGTCAGTAGTTGATTCGACCAACCATGCCGCAACAGTCGGTGTCGCACCGGCAATTAATACTGAAATATTAAAGGCAATAGCTAACGCACTGTAACGAATATGAGTTGGGAAAATCGCGGGTAAAATAGATGCCATAACCCCTGTAAAACAGTTCAACAGCACCGCTAAAATCAATAAACCCAGGAAAATTAAGCCAACAGAACCACTGTTGATTAACATAAACGCAGGGTATGCCAATAAAATCAGCCCTACGCTACCGGTAATGACAAATGGGCGACGACCAATTTTATCACTGGTTAAACCGATAATCGGTTGAACAAATAACATACCAATCATAATTGCAATAATAATTAGCACACCATGGTCAGTAGAGTAATTCAGGTTGTGTGATAAGTAACTTGGCATGTAGGTCAGCAACATATAGTAAGTCACGTTGGTTGCGATAACCAAGCCAACACAAATCATCAAGCTTTTCCAATACTTAGTCGCCACTTCACGTACTGAGATTTTTGGTGGATTTTGAATATTGGCTTTATCTTGTTTTTCTAACGATTCAACATGTTGTTGGAACGCAGGAGTTTCTTCCAGTGAATGACGTAGATATAACCCGATGATCCCTAACGGTAACGCTAAGAAGAACGGAATTCTCCAGCCCCAATCATGGAAGTTAGCTTCCCCAACGATACTGGAAATTAGTACTACGACACCCGCACCTAAGACAAAACCGGCGATAGAGCCAAAGTCTAACCAACTTCCCATAAAGCCACGTTTACGGTCTGGTGAGTATTCAGCAACAAAGATTGCTGCACCAGAATATTCACCACCTACCGAGAAACCTTGAGCTAACTTAGCAATTAATAACAGAATGGGGGCCCAGATACCGATGCTCTCATAGGATGGAATCAAACCAATACAGAAGGTACTGACTGCCATGATGATAATCGTCATCGAAAGGACTTTTTGACGGCCGTATTTGTCACCTAAGATACCAAAAACGACCCCCCCTAATGGCCTAACTAAGAAAGGCACGGAGAAAGTGGCTAATGCGGCAATCATCTGTACGCTCGGTGATGCGTCCGGAAAGAAAACCTGACCGAGAACATAGGCTAAGAAACCATATACCCCAAAATCAAACCATTCCATCGCATTACCCAGCGAAGCCGCGGTAATTGCTTTTTTGAGTTTACCGTCATCAATAATAGTAATATCACTAATATTTAACGGTTTTTCTTTTTTCTTCTTGAATCTCATGAAACCATCCTCTTATTTTAATTTCAATAACCGAAACAACAGCATTTAAGATGTGGGTTTTCATACATCGGTAAAATATCAAACCTTATTATTTAGAATAGACGTTGTTTACGTAATAGATAAGTTTTTAGTGTTTTTATGTCGCGCTGAAATACCAGGCTAAAATAGGTACGTCGTGGGTAGAATAATGAGAGTGTTTGTGTTGTAAATACAGCAAAAAAGCCACCTTGAGTTAAAAAATACAGTACTAATACTACATTAATATCGAACAAATGTAAAATATAGGTGTTTTATACTAATACATATGCTTTGATAGGATTTTGTGTTAGTAATATAACGATTGAACTGAATAATTGAAAAAATAGATACTCAGTAAAGGAGTGGGTAAAAATAAATTGTTTAAAATCAATTTAATACATTTTGATAGGTGAGTTTTAGCCTGTCATAAATATATAAGGTTAGCAATTTAATATGGTCGAAATAATGGTATTGTTGCGATGAAGAATATATGAAGATAACCCCATCCTTTTACGATGCTCTTGTTTTGCTTAAGCTATTAATAACTCGTCTATTTATTTATCTTGTTGCTATCCTCTTCTTTTGATAATAACGGTGGATTATGCTGTTCTATTTTATATTTAATTTGATGAGTAGGAATGAGGAATTTACTTAGTTACAATCAATCTATTGTCGATATTGGGTTTGATATAAGCGAGTATGACAAAATTCTATTTTGAATGTTGTTATGCATCTAAAAATACCCTTCATATTTTGTACTGCAAGATATCAAGGGTATCACATCCGACTTAAAAGAGTGCCATTATGAAAAAACAGAGTGTTGCATCCTATATTGCAAAAGTACTTGATAATGCAGGTGTTAAACGTATTTGGGGCGTTACAGGAGACTCGTTAAATGGCTTAACCGACAGCTTACGTCGTCAAGGCGCTATTGAGTGGCTAGGAACTCGTCATGAGGAAGTGGCTGCCTTTGCTGCGGGTTCAGAAGCTCAGCTAACCGGTAATTTAGCCGTATGTGCAGGCTCTTGCGGGCCAGGAAATATGCATCTTATTAATGGGTTGTATGATTGCCACCGTAATCGCGTACCCGTATTGGCGATTGCTGCTCATATCCCATCCAGCGAAATTGGTAGTAATTATTTCCAAGAAACTCACCCAACTGAATTATTCCGTGAATGCAGCCATTACTGTGAAATGGTCTCTAACCCAGAGCAAATTCCACAGGTCCTTGGCATCGCTATGCGTAAAGCAATTTTGAATAAAGGGGTATCAGTGGTCGTAATACCGGGGGATATTGCGCTAAAAGATGCACCAGAATCAGCGAAAGAAACATGGTATCAGCCACAAGCGCCACTTATTATGCCTCAGCGGAGTGAAATTGAAAAACTCGCCGAACTGCTGAATCAATCTAAGAATATCACGTTATTCTGTGGAAATGGCTGCGCAGGCGCTCACGATGAAGTGGTTAAGCTAGCAGAAACATTAAAAGCACCGGTAGTACATGCGTTACGTGGTAAAGAACATATTGAATGGAATAACCCATACAGTGTTGGAATGACAGGCTTGATAGGATTTTCATCGGGTTACCACGCGATGATGAACGCAGATACAGTTGTTTTGTTAGGAACACAATTTCCATACCGTCCTTTCTATCCAAGCGAAGCTAAAATTATTCAGGTTGATATTAATGCAGGTAGTTTGGGTTCTCATTGCCATATAGATATGGGCCTGATTGGTGATATCAAAGCAACATTAGATGCATTACAGCCACATTTAGAGGCTAAACAGGATACAAAACACCTTGATGGCGCTTTAAAACATTATGCAGAGGCTAGAAAAGGGTTAGATGACCTCGCTAAACCGGGTCATGAGGGATTAATACATCCACAGTATCTTGCAACAAAAATTAGTGAATTAGCCGCCGATGACGCGATTTTCACTTGTGACGTGGGAACCCCGACAGTATGGGCAGCCCGTTACTTGAAAATGAACGGTAAGCGCCGCTTAATCGGCTCCTTTAACCATGGGTCAATGGCGAATGCGATGCCACAGGCTATTGGTGCACAAGCCGTTGATAAAAAACGCCAAGTGGTTGCAATGTGTGGCGATGGTGGTTTCAGTATGTTAATGGGAGATTTTATCTCTCTTTCCCAAATGCAATTACCAGTAAAAATCATCATTCATAACAATGGCGTACTTGGTTTTGTGGCCATGGAAATGAAAGTGGCAGGTTTCTTGACAGCGGGAACGGATTTACAGAACCCTAACTTTGCAGCGATTGCGAATGCCGCGGGTATCAAAGGCATTCGTGTTGAAAAAAGTGAAGATCTAGACGGTGCATTAAAAGAAGCTTTTGCCCATGATGGGCCAGTGGTGGTTGATGTCTTGACTGCCAAACAAGAGCTGTCTATGCCGCCAGAAATCGCAGCACAAGAAGCAAAAGGCTTTAGCCTATATATGTTAAAAGCGATTATGAGTGGTCGCGGTGATGAAGTCGTTCAATTAGTGAAAACAAACTGGCTACGTTAAGTCATTATTGTGAATAGCGGGAAAGCCCAATTCAGATGGATTGGGCTTTTTTATTTATCAATATCCTGCGGCTGACTGACTACGCCACAAATGGGCGGCAACCAGTGCGCGCCATGGGGAGAATTGCTCCAACCATTTTTCCGTTTCTTTGGCGGTAGGCTGTTCTGATTTCGCGAGCAATGTTTGCAGATTACGTCTTACCGCTACATCCCCATGTAATGAGCCATCTAAGTAATTGAATCCTCGTAGTAAAGCATAGCTCACAGTCCAAGGGCCAATACCTTTGATTTGTAATAATTGCTCAGTTATTTGATTCGCATTGGAGTGAGTAACCTGCTGTGATAAATCAATTTGTTGATTTTCGATGGCTTCACAAAGGGCTCTGAGGGCGATAATTTTACCGTTTGAAAAGCCCGTTTGTCGCAGGGTTTCGTCATCAACTAACTTGATTTGTGGAGTGTCGGGGAAACACCAAATACCTGAAGTGTGCTGAATTCCCACAGCTTGAATAAAGCGCCGACGAATGGCGATAGCCGCATGAACACTAATTTGTTGGCCTATAATAGCCCAAACTAACGCTTCAAATGCGCTGGCAGATTGATAAATCCTTAATCCTCTTTGCTTTCCAATGAGCTGACCAAGTACTGGAGTTTCAAGGTAGTGTTTTTCGAACTCATCAATATTCTGTTTTAAGCCGAGTACATGCTGTGCCAGCGTTAATAGGTCTGGTTCATTGATAATGATAGATGGGGAGTCAATTGCTAATGAAATCGTTGCGTGTTGCTTTTGAAGCTCCAATGTCATTTTTGTTGCATGTTGTTGCCATATTATGCCCTTGTGTAATGTGTTTTCTTCCACTATTTCCGCGACATTGTGTTGATCTCTCAGATGAAAGGCAAAAAAATCACCATAAAGGTAATTGGTAGGGAGAGTTAGCTGTGCGGTAAATATTTGCATAATGATGGCCTTGTCAGATTTTTCTTTATTCACAATATTATTGTGAATTAGCGCATTTAGTTACTCATTTTTTACAGAGCAGATATGTTATCTTGTACAGAGCTATTTATTTTGTACTGATATTATTTATCCATTTAATAAGGAAGTGTAAATGAAAACTGAGGGTCACAGTTCATCTCATGGCACTTCGGTACCATCATCACAACCAAGGCAAGAATTAACAGGCATTGGTGGATGGCTTATTTTACCCATGTTAGGGATAGTTTTGTCTTTGATTATTTTGCCTTTTTCTATTTATGAGCAAAATGTTCAATTGATTGAATATTGGATTGAATTAACAGACCCACAATCAAGCTCATTTATTCCATTATTTAAAGAGCTCATCTACTTTGAAGTTTTAGGTAACGTTATTTTATACGCGACCTTGCTTTTTCTAAGTTATGTCTTTTTTACAAAGAAAAAACTCACAATTAAAATTTATATTTTTTTCCAGATCTTTTCGTTAGTTTTGACGGTTACGGATATCATACTCGCAAGTATTTTATTGGATTTAGAAGTTGAATCCTCGGATATCAAAGATATTTTTCGGGCACTAATTGCTTGTGCAATTTGGATACCGTATTTTTTAGTTTCAAGGCGAGTTAAAAATACCTTTGTAAATTAACAAATAAAATTTTGTGATTTTTTATTGGGTAGGTAAATGATGATTAAATGCAAACGAGTTTATGACCCTGTTGACGATAACGATGGCTACCGTGTGCTTATTGATAGACTGTGGCCAAGAGGAATAAAAAAAACAGATTTACAACACGACTCTTGGAATAAAGACGTTGCACCTTCTAATGAACTGCGTAAATGGTTTCATCAGAACACAGATCAGTTTGCACAGTTTATCGAACGATATCAGCAGGAACTTAATAACACAACGGCTTGGCAGGCGTTGGTTTCTCAGGCAAAACAAGGTGATTTAACACTGTTATACAGTGCTAAAAATACAGAACATAATCAAGCAATTGTACTCAAAGCATTTCTTGAAGATAAAATGCAAAGTAAAAGTAAATAAAGGTTATCGGAATGGATATTCAGCAATCAACCACACAAACAGAGCCAGCAATAATATCATCGGTGGCTCAACCAGCGGTTAAAAAGCCGTTACACGGGATTAGTGGCTGGTTAATTTTACCAATTATCGGACTGTTTTATATGCTGTACAAAACAGTCATGATGTTATTGCAAGAAATTTCACAAGTTCAAACCGCATGGCCATTGGCAACTCAAGCGGATTCTGATTTTTATATTCCAGGTTTTGCGACAGGTTTCTATCTCTTGCAACTAGGTTATGGTGTTTTGATTGCACTGTTTCTTTGGACATTTATCGCCGCAGTTAAATGGAAAAAACAAGCGAAGTGGCTATTTATCATCACCATGGTGTTATTTACTTTAATGGTATTGGTTGCCCGTTTTGTATTCCCATATATATTTGGATTGGAAATTAATCACTCAAATATTATTACAGCCATAAATGGCAGCTTCTATTGTGTGTTATGGATCCCCTACTTTTTAGTTTCACATCGCGTCAAAAATACGTTTATCCATTAAAGTATCTGGCCACTCCATATTAGTAGTGGCCTAACATACGGTTATTTATCAGAAAGATTTAGAGTGTGGGTTATATTGCAGTTTGCAATAAACGCGTCATCGTGGGAAACCAGTAATAGTGTTCCTTGGTAGTCCTGCAATAGCGCTTCAAGTAGTTGTTTTGAATCTAAGTCTAAATGATTATCGGGCTCGTCGAGTAATAAAATAGCGGGTGGACTCGGGCTATGTGTGAGTGCCAATAGCGTTGCTTTTAGCTGCTCACCACCACTGAGCTGCTGTAGTGGTAACAATGACTTATCTCCTCGTATCCGCAACATGCCTAATTGCGTGCGCCACTGTTCTACAGTAAATACAGGTTGGTATTGATAAAGCGCTTCAGCGACAGGCAATGTTTTATCGAGTAAATTGAGGTGTTGATCTAAATAGCAAAACTCACCGCTTAGGCGGTACTCTCCTGAAGATGATGGCAACAGGCCTGCAAGCACTTTAAGTAGCGTTGATTTACCGCAACCATTAACTCCTTGAATATGCCAGTGCTCTCCACTGTATACAGTGAATGAGAGTGGTGACGAATAACCGTAAAGCAAACGCAAGTCAGAAGCGAAAATTGTGACTTTATTTCCTTCATTTTGATAGTTAATCGTCATTTTTTGCGGCTTGATATGGCGAGCCCTTTCTTGGTTTTCCTGTTGCTGGTTTTGTAGATTATCCATCACTCGTTGGTGCCGCTCTGCGACATTTGATTGCTTTTTCTCCGCACGATTTTTCTGCATATCAAGCAGCAGTAAGGATTGCGACCCACCATAGCGAATTTTTTCACCTTGTTTTTTGCGTTGAGCGGCTTTTTGTAATGTGGCTTGCTGTTGTTTTTTCTCTTGGTGAATGCGTTTTTCTAAGCGTTCACCTTGTGCGTCAATTGCAGCGATTTCCAAGTTTTTTTGGGTATCGTATAACGTATAATTTCCCCCATATTCATGTAAGCCTTTTTCCGTTAACTCAAAAATGGTATCCATTTCTTCTAATAGGGTTCTGTTGTGAGAAATAATGAGACAACCAGCTCGATGCTCAGTAAGCTTTTGATTGAGCCATTGCCGACTTTGTGTATCTAAATGGTTATCTGGTTCATCAAGTAGCAAAAAGTGGTTTTGATGAAGAAATGCATGACAAAGGGCTAGGCGAGTACGTTCCCCCCCACTTAAATGGGCAATGGGGGCTTCCATTGAGATAGCGAGTCCTGCTGAATCCAATAAACTTTGCCATTGGGAAGGTAAATGCCATTTATCTTCCGTTAGTTCAAAATCTGCCAAAGAACCATTCCCTGCCTCAATGCGTGAAAATGCGTGATAAAGTTCATTCATGCCTAAGGCATCGACGAGTGTTTCGCCAGTTAGTCGCGTTAATTGCTCGACATAGATAAAGGGAAGGTTCCAATGTACATTCCCTTGCGTAGGGGATAATTGGTCAGCAAGAATACGCATCAAGACAGATTTTCCTTTGCCATTATGACCAATTAGGGCATTTTTTTGGCATGACAGCGTCCCGCTTAACGGAGGAAAAAGGGCGGTTTGGTTAAATTCAATATTGAGCTGTGAAAAGTGACAAGCAATCGTCATATGCACCTCCAAAATAATGAGGACAGACAACGTCGTTGACTTATCAAGAAGCGTCGATGAAAGCGGTTGCCTGCCAGGAACAGAAAAATGAATACCAAAAGGGTATTGGAAAATATTTTCTGGCAGTGCTTAGTTCATCGTGAGGCGTACCTGCGAAGTTGGGTGAGCGATAAATTCGCACACATTATAAACAGGTTAAATTGATTTACGCAACTTATCGTGATTGGGTTTTTTCTGAAAGTCGTGCTAACGATTTAATAATAGAAAAAACCAGTCAATAATAGCGACTGGCTTTTTCCATTAACAACGAGATTTTATAACAACGAGATTTTTACGATTATGCAGAGGTATTCTCTGACAACCATTGAGCAATGCGCTGCTTTTCTTCTTCATTCAGCCACATACCCAATTTAGTGCGACGCCAAATAGCATCATCCAACTCTGTTACCCATTCATGTTTGACTAAGTAACGTAATTCCGCTTCGTAGAAATTCGCAGAGAATGCTTCACCGAGGTCGCTGAGTGAATTCGCGCCTTCAAGGATTAATTTACTGTTGCTACCGTAGGTTCTGGCAAAACGTAGCGCTAAGCCTTCAGGAAGCCATTGATAATGTTGACGCAACACGCGTGCATAACCATCACGGTCACAACCTTCGATATCACCACCCGGTAATTGGCCATTTTTGGTCCATGGGCTACCTGCATTTGGATAGTAAGTCGCTAATTTATTCACAGCGGCTTCCGCTAACTTACGATAAGTCGTTAATTTACCACCAAATACAGACAACAATGGCGCTTGGCCTTGTTCATCGTGAATATCCAATGTGTAATCACGAGTAATGGCTTGTGGTGAGTCTGATTCATCGTCGCACAGTGGGCGAACACCTGAATAATCCCAAACAATATCACTCACGGTTAACTGCTTTTTGAAGTGGTCGTTATACACTTTCAGTAAATAGTTAACTTCGTTTTCATCAATTTTGACGTCTTTCGGGTCGCCTTTATATTCTACGTCAGTCGTACCGATGATAGAAAACTCATCCATCCACGGGATAACAAATACAATACGGTTATCTTCATTTTGTAAGATGTACGCTTGTGGTTCATCATGTGCGCGTGGAACGACAATGTGGCTACCTTTGATTAGGCGAATACCATAAGGTGATTTTAATTTCAGGCCATCATCAAAGAACTCTTTTACCCAAGGCCCTGTGGCATTAACCAGCCCTTTCGCTTTCCATGTATGAGTTTCCCCCGTACGTAAGTCTTGAGCTTCAACAACCCATAAGCCGTTTTCACGGTAGGCGCGAGTCACTTTTGTGCGAGTACGAACCTCACCATTCTTACGTACCACTTCTTGAGCGTTTAACACAACTAAACGCGCATCATCAACCCAACAATCGGAATATTCAAAACCTTTCGTTAATTCAGGTTTGAGTACAGAGTTTTGGTTGAATTTCAGACCTTTACTGCTTGGTAAGCTGACACGTTTGCCTAAATGGTCATATAAAAATAAGCCAATACGGATCATCCAAGCTGGACGTAAATGAGGCTGATGAGGTAAGCGGAAGCGCATTGGGAAGGCTATATGTGGTGCTAATCGTAATAGCACTTCACGTTCAGCCAATGCTTCGCTCACTAATCTAAATTCATAATGCTCTAAATAACGTAAGCCACCGTGAATGAGTTTAGAACTCGCAGATGAAGTCGCACTTGCCAAGTCTTGAGCTTCGAGCAGTAATACCGATAATCCACGACCTGCAGCATCTGCTGCAATACCAGCGCCGTTGATCCCGCCGCCGATGACAATCAAGTCTTTAGTTTCCATGCATCCCCCTGAGATGTTCGAAACACTTTCAATAATGTTCGTTTTCGCTCATTTGATTGTAGTCAAAATAGATAGTGATGCCAACTATTATTAATGAAAAAAATAACAACTGCGTGATATTGGTAACAATTTTTTTTCAATACCCACACATAAAATATTGTTATTTACAATGAAAAAAAGATAGTTTCGCGCGAAAAAGAAAAAAACAATGGCAAGGCGGGGGAGACTAAGATAGGAAAGGAGACTAAGATAGGAAAGGAGACTAAGAAGTATGATGGCAGCGGGCGCTACCATCATTAAGATAATTATTTGATTAACAAAGCTCTAATTGAACATTATGTTGCTCAATGACTTTGAGAATGCTGTCAGGTGGCTGTTTATCCGTAAATAAGTAGTCAATCAGGTTCATATTGCCCAAATTAACCATCGCGTTACGACCAAATTTAGAATGGTCGGTGACGAGCATGACACAGCGTGAGTTTTCAATAATCGCGCGTTTGGTACGAACTTCATGGTAATCGAACTCAAGTAATGAGCCATCCATATCAATACCACTGATACCCAAAATACCGTAATCTAACCTAAATTGAGAAATAAAATCGAGGGTCGCTTCACCGACAATACCGCCATCTCTTGAGCGAACTTCACCCCCCGCTAAAATTAGGCGGAAGTCTTCTTTTGGCATCAGTAATGTGGCGACATTAAGGTTATTGGTCACCACGCGTAGGTTTTTGTGATTAACCAATGCGTGAGCAACGGCTTCGGGAGTGGTACCAATATCTATAAACAATGTTGCACCGTCAGGAATTTGGCTCGCAACATGTTGTGCGATACGCGCTTTTTCATCTGACCACATGATTTTACGGTCATTATAAGCCGCATTCACGGAACTTGAAGGCAGTGCTGCACCACCGTGGTGCCGCTGAATTTTATTTTGTTCAGCGAGGTCATTGAGGTCCCGACGGATTGTTTGAGGGCTTACCTCAAAGTGTTCGACGAGTTCTTCAGTACTGACATATCCCTGAAGACGCACAAGCTCAACTATTGCATCATGTCTCTGGGTTTGTTTCACAGCGTTAGCCTCTAATTATTAAAATGTTTTATCTGGAGCTCTGGTGTTTAAAACTGTGCCTATTATCCCATACTCCCATCAATAAGCCGATAATTAACCCTGAAGTATGTGCGGCATTCGCAATATGCATACCTAAAACATCGAAGTAACCGAAAAAAAGCCAGATAATAGAGAATATCATTAACCCACGAGGGACGCTGATGCCACTTTCAGGCCGACGTTCACCCGTTAACCACACATAGCTGACAAGGGCATAGACGACACCAGATAAGCCGCCAAAGTTGTTTTCACTAAACAGCGACTGCCCCCAGTTACTAAACAGTGCAGAGACTAGTAAGATAGTGAATAATTTACCCGTTCCGAGCTTTCGCTCAACTTGCCCAGCCAGAAACCACCATAGCGCAAGGTTGAAACCAATATGTGATAGCGAAAAGTGCACCAATGCAGGGCTAAACCAACGCCAAAGTTCCGTTTGTTGGTCGCCAATAGGCCATGCTAAATAGCGTAGAACTTCTCGAGCATCGGTCATTTCTACCCAAAGATATACAACAATCGACAATAAAATAACAGCGATAGTTAAAGGGCCAGATTGTTCTTTAAGGTAGCCCCAGGTCAGGTAGTTACGATATTGAAACTGGGTATCTGCGCTTCCCGTGTGCCAACTGGCTTCTAGGTAGCGGGGGTGATTTGGATCTTGTAAAAAAATATCTAATTCTTTCTGGGTTTGAGATTGAAATTGCTCATCTTCTAGCCAAAGCTCAAAGACGGCTTGTTCCTGTGATGGCTTTATTATTAAGTGGATATTTTTGCTAGCCATATAGTCAACAAAGGCTTGTGCCATTCTAGGATTAGCAAAAGAGGTGATGTGGATCATGAATGCGTTTTCTCATCTAGAGAGCCGTAACGGCTTGTGGATATTCCCTTAACCATGCTTCAAATCCACCATTGATGCTGTATACAGATTCAAAGCCAATGTTGATCAGATATTGTGCAGCGCCTTGGCTACTGTGCCCATGGTAACACATCACCATAACTGGTTGTTCGTAATCCGTTTGTTCTAGAAATTGGCTTAGTGACTCATTGGTGAGGTGATAGGCCCCACTAGCATGGCCTGCGCGGAAACTTTGTGGGTCTCGTACATCTACCAGTATGGCAGTACCGTCCACCCAATGTTGGTAAGCTTGCTCTGGTGTTAGTGTTTCAAAATGGTCCATAAAATACCAAATACAGTAGGTAACAACCGATAAAAGGTTAAATGAGAGGCACCCGTAAAAAACCAAGTGCCAAATACTCGTGGTATTGATTAGTAGAAAGAGTGCTCGCCACGTTGGTGTTCAGTCAGGTCTTTAACGCCTTTTAGCTCACCTTCAAACATTTTGAGAAGTTCTTTTTCGATACCTTCTTTAAGAGTGACATCAACCATTGAACAACCGTTACAGCCGCCACCAAATTGCAGAATTGCAAAGCCTTCATCGGTGATTTCCATCAGGGAAACACGGCCACCGTGGCTGGCAAGTTGTGGGTTAATTTGTGACTGTAAAACATACTCAACACGTTCAATTAATGGTGCGTCATCAGAGACCTTACGCATTTTGGCGTTTGGTGCTTTTAACGTCAGTTGTGAGCCCAGTTGGTCGGTAACGAAGTCAATCTCGGCATCATCTAAGAATGGCGCGCTAATTTCATCAACATAAGCAGATAATTTCTCGAACTTTAGTTCTTTATCTGTTGCTTCAACGGCACCCGGAGGGCAGTATGACACACCGCACTCTGCGGTTGGTGTGCCTGGGTTGATAACAAAAACACGGATTTGAGTTCCTGGCTCTTGATTTTCCAACAATTTGGCAAAATGAGCCTGTGCTGCTTCAGTAATATTAATCATAATCATTTGCTCAATAATAGTTGACTGCTTTAGTTGGTTATAATACGCCCATTTACCCCTTTCCTACAAGGTGCGACACAGTGACCATGCATCAACAGTATGTACACCCGCACAAATCAACAATTGTGCTGCGGTATTCATGGTGGAACCTGTTGTAATAACATCATCAAGAACAGCAACATGTAGGTTTGAAACCGAGTTGTTTAAGGTAAATGCTCCCTTTAGGTTATTTCGGCGATACTCACGTTTTAGTGTAATCTGTGCCAGTGTAGCACGACTACGTGATAATGAATTTTGCGAATAGGGGATATTTAACCATCTGGATAAATTTTCGCCTATTAATGCCATATGGTCAAATCCTCTCCACCACAGACGGCGGCGATGCAGTGGAATGGTGATGATTAAGTCCGGTTTTTGCCATTTTTGTTGGCGGTAACCCGTGAGCCAAAATAACGCAAAAATTCGTGCTAGAGTAAAAGCAAGTTGAGATTGTTTTTGAAATTTAAAACGATGGATTAACAAGCGTAAAGCGCCTTGGTACGGGGTTACTGTGATAATTCTCTGCCATGCGGGAGGGTTTTTTAGGCAACGTCCGCACTCCATGGTAGGCTGCTCACAGGGTAAAGCGCAGCGTAAACAGCAGGTTGGCATTTTAGGTAGTCCTTTGAGGCAAAAATGACAAACACCCTGATGAGTTAATTTTAGTGATTGGTGACATAGCCAGCAGCCCCCCTCCATTGTTAGCATAGTAGCGTCCCGTTAAAACGAATTGACAAATAAATGAATGAAGAGAGTGTAACGATGGCAAAGTTATATTGGCAGACCGTTGGTGAAGGTAAACAAGATCTTGTGTTGCTGCACGGATGGGGACTGAACGCACAAGTCTGGCAAACAATTATTCCGCGAATCGCTTCGCACTTTCGGGTTCATTTAGTTGACCTGCCAGGTTATGGGCGTAGCCAAGGTTTCCTTCCTATGAATATTCAATCAATGGCAAATATTTTGTGGGAACAAGCGCCTAAAAACGCGATTTGGCTCGGTTGGTCACTTGGTGGGCTAGTTGCAAGTCGTGTTGCACTTGACCATCCTTATGAAGTCAAAGGGTTAATTACCGTTGCTTCTTCTCCATGCTTTAAAGCAGAAGAAAACGGTTGGGCGGGGATCCGACCGGAAGTTTTATTAGGTTTCGAACAGCAACTTTCGGCTGATTTTCATCGTACCGTTGAGCGTTTTTTAGCATTGCAGACATTAGGGACAGAAAGCGCAAGAAATGATGCTAGAACCTTGAAGTCCGTGGTACTTGAACAACCTATCCCAACGGTTGAAACGTTAAATGCCGGGCTTGAATCATTGCGTACCGAAGATTTGCGCGATGAATTAAAACAGTTACCCATTCCTTTCTTGCGCATTTATGGTTATCTCGATGGCTTGGTACCGCGCAAAATAGTGCCCATTTTAGATGAGCTTTACCCTAATTCCCCATCTGTCATTATGCGCAATAGTGCTCATGCACCCTTTATTTCCCATCCTGATGAGTTTTGCGAATACCTGTTGGATTTTCAAAGTCGTATCGAGGAATAAATAAAAAAATCAGCCTAACTCATGGCTGATTCTTTTGTGGTGTACCTATTATTTGATTTTATACACAAAATGAGCGCAATCAGTGCTTTCTGGGCAGCCTTTACAACTACTGCCCGTTAAACAAGCATTGATATCGACTTGTTCAATTTTTTCTAAGCTGACGAGTTTCTCAACCATCGCTTGAATTAATGGAACCGGTGTATTTAGCTGCTCACTGAGTAGCGCGATGTCAGCTTGCCCATATAAGGCGATTAAATCTCTTATTTGCAGCAAGCTAGTCATCGTTTTATTCCTTAGTGGCAAGCATCACTTGAACAGCCAGAACATTGCTCTGCAGTTTTGCTCTTGATGTTCAGGGTTACGCGGCTACGCATGCGGCGTAAGAATATGAACAAGGCAAGGTTGAACAGGACAACCGCAGCAATGGTAATCAAACTGCGTTGTGGGTGCTCGCTGAATGTGGCAACTTGGTAAAACAGAGCCGCGAGGCTATAAGCCACATTCAAGCCCCACAGAATGGAGAAACTCATCCAACTTTTATTGGTTTCACGTGCGATAGCACCCATCACCGAGACGCAAGGCACATACAGTAAGACGAAGATTAGGTAGCTATAGGCAGCAATGCCTGAACCAAATTTCGCTGCCATAGTGCCCATTGAACCGGACTCCATCTCTCCATCACCTTTACTGGCTTCGATAGGGTTTGATAGCGCACTTAAGGTAAAGGTTTCTTTTAAGCTGTCCCAAGTTTCAGAAACCGCATCTCCCAGTTCTTCCCATAAATTGAATGATTCTGCATCGAATGGCTCAGAAGTAATGGCTTCAGCGGTATACAGAGTATTTAAAGTCCCCACGACGACTTCTTTAGCCATCGCCCCGGTAATTAACCCCACGGTCGCTTGCCAATTATCTGCATGCACACCAATCGGCTGTAACGCAGGGGTAATGACTTTACTGACAGAAGCGAGTGCAGAGTCATTAATATTATCAACAGGCTTACCAGAGAAAGAGAAACTATTTAATGCACCAATAAAGATACTGGCAACGACGATAACTTTACCCGCTCGTACCACAAAGCCTTTTAGGCGTTGCCATGTTTGCATCAGCAATGTTTTGATGTGCGGTACATGGTAAACCGGAAGCTCCATAATAAACGGAGAGGCCTCGCCACGCATAAGGGTATGTTTTAGTAATAACCCTGTCAAAATGGCGACAACAATCCCTAAAATATAGAGAGAAAAGACCACACTAGCCCCATTTTTGCCAAAGAAAGCGGCAGCAAAAACAGCGAAAATGGCCAGCCTTGCACCACAAGACATAAACGGTGCCATTAGTACCGTAATGAGCCTTTCACGTGGTGCATCTAGCGTGCGTGCACCCATAATTGATGGTACGTTACAGCCAAAGCCGACAATCAACGGTACGAAGGATTTACCTGGTAAACCTAGCGCCTGCATGAGGCGGTCCATCACGAAAGCGGCTCGTGCCATATAACCCGAGTCTTCCAGTATTGAAAGAAACAGGTACATCATCCCGATTTGTGGTACTAACGGTAATACTGTATTAATACCACCGCCGACACCTTGGGCAAGGAAAATAGTGAGCCAATCAGGGAAGCTAAAATAGGCACCAACCCACTGAATACCATGAATAAATATCGCCTCAGAAGCACCTTCAAAGAAAGGCTGCAATGCCCCACCAATGTTAATGGCTAAGACAAACATCAGGTACATCACAAATAAGAAAATAGGGACACCGAGCCAACGGCTCAGAATAAATCTATCCAGTGATTGTGTTAGTCGATTTGGTTCAGCGGCGCTATTGTTAATCGCGGCATGACAAATTGTGGCAATAGATTGATAACGTGCGTCAGCGATGAGTAGTTCAGGCTCTTCGTTTAAGCCTTCTTTCAGTGTTTGGCGTATCGCCAGTAATTGCCCTTCAGATATTTCTGCGCGTTGGCGGCTATAAATATCTCCTTCGAGAATTTGTAATGCTAACCAGCGGCGTTGCTGATGGCTAAATTGTTGTGTTGAAATTTGTTCAGATAACGAATCCACTGCCTGCAATAACTGGGGTGGATATTCCACAAGGGCTTGTTGGCTATTTTGTGGATGTGTATCAATGGCTTTTTTCAGTTTATCGATACCAGTTGCTCGAGTTGAAACCATTGGGATCACAGGGCAACCGAGCTGTTTTTCTAATTCAGCAATATTAATATCAATATGTTGGCTTTGAGCGATATCCAACATATTCAAGGCAACAATACATGGAACGCCTAACTCAACTAATTGTAATGTCAGATAGAGGTTACGCTCTAAATTGGATGCATCGACAACATTAATGAGCATGTCGGCCTCACCACTTAAAATAAAGTAGCAGGCGATTTGTTCGTCGAGAGAGGTTTGTTCAGAAATGGTGGTCAAAGAGTAAGTGCCGGGTAGGTCAACAAGCTCGATTTTATGGTCATCGGTATGGAAGCGACCCACTTTTCGTTCAACAGTGACCCCTGCCCAGTTACCGACCCGCTGCCTTGACCCTGTAAGTTGGTTAAATAGGGTCGTTTTGCCTGCATTGGGATTACCAATTAAGCCGATAGTTAATCGTTTCATAGTGTTTGCCAATAATAAAAAAGAAATACTTAAACGGTGGTCGCTTCATCTAGATTGAGTAGGGCAAGATCCTTTTTACGCAGCACTAAGCTGACACGGTGAGTTTCTATTTGTACAGGATCACCAAAAGGCGCCAAGCGCACCACTTTAAAGACAGAACCCGGAAGTAAACCGAGTGAGAGTAGTTTTTGTCGGTATGCAGGACTGATTTCTGGAGAGAAACCAAGTATTTTGTAACTGCATTGAGGAAGTATTGCCATAGTGTCTTCCTAATCATTTAATTCATAATGATATCGATGACAATTGTTAAAGATTACAATTGCTCAGGTAATAAGACTGCCAAACAAAAATAAATCTAATTAACAATGAGAATCATAATCATCCACTTTTTGTTATATTTAGCCTCTTTTTTCGTCAGTTTGACTTGATGTGGATCAACGAAGCATTGAGTTTGCGGTGTTTCGTTAGCAAAAGTAATGGCGGAGTAAACGCGGGGGAGAGGGTGGAATAATGTTCAATATATTGGTTGGGATAATTAATTACAGCGATTATTTTTTGATATAGGCATCACAATAAGTACATTGCGATGCCTATTAAAAAGTTAGCGCTTCTTGCCAAATGCAGCAGCAAGGGCATCACTCATGGCACTATTACCAGAAGATGCGTTGTTTTGGCGTGAATTACCTCTTGATTGAGGAGCCTTACGTGTATTTTTGTCCTGCTCAGGGGCTGCACGGCGAGGTGCACTGTTCGCATCACCGGCTTGTTCATCTAAACGCATCGTTAACGCAATACGTTTGCGCGCAATATCCACATCTAACACTTTGACTTTTACAATGTCACCGGCTTTTACCACTTTGTGTGGGTCTTCGACATAACTATTTGAAAGTGAAGAAATATGAACTAAACCGTCTTGGTGAACACCAATATCTACAAAGGCACCGAAGTTAGTCACATTGGTAACCGCACCTTCTAAAATCATGCCAGGAGTCAGGTCCTTCATGGTTTCTACGCCTTCCGCGAAGGTCGCTGTTTTAAACTCAGGACGTGGGTCACGGCCCGGTTTTTCCAGCTCTTTAATGATGTCAGTGACGGTTGGAACCCCAAATTGTTCCGTGGTGAAGTCGCGTGGGCTCAAGGCATTAAGTACCTGTGAATTACCCATAATTTCTTTGAGCGGCTGGCGGACAGACTCAAGAATTTTTTCGACAATTGGATAAGCTTCAGGGTGAACAGTAGAGGCATCTAATGGGTTTTCACCATTGGTGATACGTAAGAAGCCTGCACATTGTTCAAAAGCTTTTGGCCCAAGACGCGCAACTTTGAGTAACTGTTTTCTATCGCTAAACTGGCCATTTTGGTCGCGCCAGTCCACCACGTTTTGCGCAATCATTTTGCTTAAACCGGCAACCCGAGTCAGTAAGGCAACAGAAGCGGTATTTAAGTCAACACCAACGGAGTTTACACAGTCTTCGACGACCGCATCGAGCTTACGCGCTAATTGCGTCTGGCTGACATCATGCTGATATTGGCCAACCCCAATGGATTTAGGGTCAATTTTCACCAATTCAGCCAACGGGTCTTGTAGGCGGCGGGCAATTGATACGGCACCACGTAAAGACACATCTAAGCTTGGAAATTCCAGCGCTGCAAGTTCAGAAGCGGAATAAACAGAAGCGCCAGCTTCGCTAACAATCACTTTCTGTGCCTTTACTTCTGGGTACTGTTTTTGTACTTCAGCAAAGAAACGTTCCGTTTCGCGAGAAGCGGTCCCGTTACCTATCGCTACTAATTCGACATTGTGTTTTTGGCAAAGTGCTGCGACGATGGTTGCCGCTTTGGCAGCTTGCCCGGTATGCGGATAAATCGTATCGGTCGCAATTAATTTTCCTGTCGCATCCACGACAGCGACTTTCACGCCAGTCCGCAGGCCTGGGTCTAAGCCCATGGTGGCACGCATTCCTGCAGGTGCTGCCATCAGTAAATCACTGAGGTTACGAGCAAATACGTTAATGGCTTCTTCTTCGGCCTTTTCACGCAGTGAGCTCATCACTTCTGTTTCCAAGTGCAGTAATACTTTGACACGCCATGTCCAACTGATCACCGCTTTACGCCATTGGTCAGCCGGAGCATTGTTTAAACGAATATCTAAGTGGCGGGTGATAATTTCTTCGCAGTAACTTTCTTTTGGTGGTTCATCGAACTGAGGATCACAGTTTAATGAAAGCTGTAGAATTCCTTCGTTACGACCACGGAACATCGCAAGAGCTCGATGAGAAGGAACCTGAGCAACAGGTTCGTGATGTTCAAAATAGTCGCTAAATTTTACCCCTTCTTCTTGCTTACCTTCTGCAACAACAGAAACAAGATGGGCATTTTTCCAAATATAGTCGCGAACTTTCGCTAAAAGAGCCGCATCTTCGGCGAAGCGTTCCATAAGGATATAGCGAGCACCATCTAAAGCGGCTTTGACATCAGCAACACCTTTGTCTGCATCGATATAGGTTTTTGCGAGTTCATCAGGTGACTGGTTAGGGTCATTCCACAGGGTGTCAGCTAAAGGCTCAAGTCCTGCTTCGATGGCAATTTGCCCACGGGTGCGACGTTTCGGTTTATACGGAAGATACAGGTCTTCAAGTTCGGTTTTATTGAGCGTAGTGTCAATAGCGGAGGCAAGCTCAGGTGTCAATTTACCTTGCTCTTCTATCGACTTAAGAATGGTCTGTTTACGGTCATTTAATTCGCGCAAGTACCCTAAACGGCTTTCTAGCTGGCGAAGCTGAGTATCGTCCAACCCACCGGTAACTTCTTTACGATAACGCGCAATAAACGGGACAGTATTTCCTTCATCTAACAGTGTGATGGCAGAAAAAACCTGTTTCGGCTGGGCTTGCAGTTCCGCTGCAATAATTTGGCTTAGAGTTTCATTCATGTCGAATTTAAATACCTACTGAAAGAACAGTTAAAAAATTTACTGCACTGTTATACTTGGTGAGAAAGAGAATTTCCAGACTGAATTTGAGCCTATTGGTAGGAAAGTCTCAGATTATGTTCTATAAAATATTATAATTATGGCTCCACTGGCTAAAATCTGAAGGTTATGACTAAAAGTCTTTTAATTACACGTGAAGGTTGGGATGCATTAGATAAAGAGCTGAAGTACCTGTGGAAGGAAGAACGCCCTCGGGTTACTCAATCTGTTTCAGAGGCCGCTGCTCAAGGGGATCGCTCAGAAAATGCAGAATATATTTATGGTAAAAAAAGGTTGCGTGAGATTGATAGGCGCATCCGTTTTTTATCCAAAAGATTGGATCAATTAAGGATTATCGAGCCTGATCCCCGCCAAGAAGGCCGTGTCTTTTTTGGCGCATGGGTTAAACTAGAAGATGAAAATGAAAATATCAGAATATTCCGTATCGTCGGTGCTGATGAGTTCAACCCTACAAAACAATGGATTTCAATAGACTCTCCGGTAGCACGAGCCTTGATAGGCAAACAGGTTGATGATGAAATAACAGTAAATACGCCAGGAGGGCAGGTGACTTATTTTGTGTTAGAAATAAGCTACCACCCACTAACTACCTGAAGAGTAAAATGATTCATTAAATCCTACGTTAGTGGTAAATTAGTGAGCATTAATATTGTTTTATTTACATTCATTAAAAAAATAATTTGAAAGATGCACATCTTGAGGGCTACAAAATGCAGGAAAGTTATAAGGTTCTTGTCGTCGATGATGATATGCGTTTACGTGCACTGCTGGAACGTTACCTCACTGAGCAGGGTTTTCAGGTAAGGAGTGCTGCAAACGCTGAACAGATGGACAGAATCCTGACAAGGGAATCTATTCATTTGATCGTCTTAGATTTAATGCTACCGGGTGAAGATGGGCTATCGATTTGCCGCCGCTTACGTAGTCAAAATAACCCAATTCCTATTATTATGGTGACAGCGAAAGGTGAAGAAGTTGATCGTATCGTTGGCTTAGAAATCGGTGCAGATGACTATATTCCAAAACCTTTTAATCCACGGGAATTGCTAGCTCGTATCCGTGCGGTATTACGTCGTCAAGCTAACGAATTACCGGGTGCGCCATCTCAAGATGATGCAATAATTACTTTCGGTAAATTTAAATTAAATCTTGGAACACGAGAAATGTTCCAAGGTGATGAAAATATGCCATTAACCAGCGGCGAATTCGCGGTGTTAAAAGTGTTGGTTTCTTATCCAAGGGAACCGTTGTCTCGTGATAAGTTAATGAGCTTAGCGCGAGGCCGTGAATACAGTGCGATGGAACGTTCTATTGATGTTCAAATCTCACGTTTGCGCCGTATGGTTGAAGAAGACCCAGCACATCCTCGTTATATTCAGACGGTTTGGGGCTTGGGCTATGTGTTTGTTCCGGATGGAAGTAAAGCATGAAGCGACTGAGGTTTTCAAGGCGTAGTACATTTTCTCGCTCGTTATTTTTATTTGTAGCCTTACTGTTTGCGAGCCTCGTAACCAGTTATATGGTCGTGTTGAATTTTGTTGTGATGCCTAGCTTACAACAATTCAATAAGGTATTGGCATACGAAGTAAGAACATTAATGACAGAGAAAATGGTTCTACAAGATGGAACCTCAGTGCGGGTATCTCCCGCGTTGCGTAAGAAAATCTACAATGAATTAGGGATTACCTTTTATGCACATTCAGCGGCAATGGAAGAAGGGCTGAACTGGGCAAAAGAGTATGATTTTCTAAGCGAACATATGTCCGAATATATTGGTGGCAAGGCGAGTGTTCATCTCGAACTAGGCCGAGAGTATCCCATTCTATGGCTAACGTCTTATCTCGCACCTGATATCTGGGTGCGAGTTCCTCTGACTGAAATTGGTCAAAATCAGTTTTCCCTGGTTTTTCGCTATACCTTAACGATTTTTCTCACCATTTTTGCCGGGGTATGGTTGTATATACGCTACCAAAACAAGCCGTTGCTTGAATTGGAGTATCATGCAGGTGAAGTTGGTAAAGGGGTAATTTTGCCCCCAATGCAAGAAAAAGGCGCCACCGAGGTTAGGGCCGCCATCCGTTCTTTTAACCACATGGCAGCAGGGATTAAAACCTTAGAAAATGATCGAACTGTCTTAATGGCAGGGGTAAGCCATGACCTAAGAACACCTTTAACCCGTATTCGTTTAGCAACAGAGATGATGAGCCCAGAAGATAGCTATCTGGCGGAATCAATTAATAAAGATATTGAAGAGTGTGATGCGATTATCGGTCAATTCATGTCCTACCTGAAAACAGGTCAAGAAATGGATATGGAATTCTGTGACCTTAACGCTATTTTAATGGACGCGGTGAACTCAGAAAGCAATGTCATCGGTGAAATTGAAACCGCACTTGAGCCCGGCTCAATGATTGTTAATGGTAACCCATTAGCGATCAAACGCGCTATTACGAACATGATAGTTAATGCATACCGCTATGGTAATGGCTGGATCAAGGTCAGTAGTGGTAAAACGGAAGACTCAGTTTGGTTCCAAGTTGAAGACGATGGCGCAGGTATCAAAGAAGAAGATATTCACCGCCTGTTCCAGCCATTTGTGCAAGGTGAAAAAGCCCGTAGCAACAAAGGAACAGGGTTAGGTCTAGCGATTATTCGTCGAATTGTTGATGCTCACGAAGGGAGCATTGAGATTCATAAAAGTGAGCGTGGCGGGTTTGCTATTAGGGCTTTGCTTCCTCTTAAAGAGAAAGAAGACTAAATACTCTTCACACTTTGCGCGG
>NZ_JAMPNG010000015.1:0-108058 GCF_028479245.1 Providencia sp. PROV223 | reverse complement strand
AACTCACACAACTGGATTCTGTCTCCTTTTAGAAAAGGAGTCAAGAGGAATGGCCAAAATTGCCCTTCTAGGGCTAGTTACCGTGTGTCTTACGGTGTTGTGTTTTTCGTTATTGATGCAAGAAAGGCTGTGCTCTTTCAGTATCAGTAGCGGAAGCACGCTGGTTCAAGCTACGTTATCTTGCGATAACTAGTCTTGTGGGGGAAATTCCCCCACATTTCTCTCTGATTGTGAATTGGTGATACAAGCACCCTGTTTTAAGCTATGGGCGATAAACCTTTATATTTTCATAACCTTGCTCTTTTAAGTATAGCGCTTGCAAGCGGCTCATTACCCCACGGTCACAATATAATAAATAGGTTTTATCTTTTGGTAAGTCACCAAATTGCGTGCTCAACTTATAGAATGGAATATGCTTAACCTCCATTCCATCGACATTCAGTGGCTTGTCTTCAAATTCATCAATTGAACGAATATCTAAAATCACTTCATTTTCAATTGAAAGCTCACTCACCATTTCAATTTCAGGAACTTTTTCAAGGCTTTCTTGTGCAATTTGTCGAATATCAATATTTTGCGCTTGCTCAACAACAGACTCTAAAATACCAAAATCAAAATTGGCTTCTTCTGCTTCAATACGCGCTTTCACCGCTTTAACGGTTGGGCTTTTTGAAATCACACCGCAATATTCGGGCATGGTTTTTGCGAAATCTTCAGTGCCAATTTGGCGAGCTAGTTTGATAATGTGTTCTTTATCATGGGAAATTAATGGCCTTAATATTAAGGTATCAGACGCATTATCAATCAAACGTAAGTTTGTTAGGGTTTGGCTGGAAACTTGCCCAAGTGCTTCACCCGTGACAATCGCCTGCACGCCATAACGCTCTGCAACTTTAGATGCAGCTCTTACCATCATACGTTTGAGCACAACCCCCATTTGGCCATCATCAACTTTTTCTAAAATTTCAGCGACAACAGGCTCAAAATTTACAGCAATAAAACGGACTTTATGGGAGCTACCAAAACGGTTCCACAGATAATGTGCGATTTGCTTCACACCAATTTCATGAGCTGCGCCGCCTAAATTAAAGAAACAGTAGTGAACACGACAACCACGGCGCATCAACATATAGCTAGACACACCTGAATCAAAACCACCAGAAATGAGTGATAACACATCTTCTTGAGTCCCAATAGGGAAACCACCGATACCTTCAATACGTGCTTTAACTAAAATAAGTTTATCATCTTCGATTTCTAAGTGAATCGTGGTATCAGGGTCTTTAAGCTTAACTTTTGCAGAGGCAATGTGTTGATTTAACCCACCACCGATATACCGTTCAGCGTCGATAGATGAAAATTCATGTTTACCACGACGTTTTACCCGCACACAGAATGTTTTATTTTCTAATGATTCACCATAGGCTTCGTGTGTCATTTCGTAAATATGATGTAGACTGGTAAACGGTTTTTCTTCCACTTCGAGAATATGGTGAATACCTGGAATGCGCCCTAGCATGTCACAAATTTCGTCGTGTTTTGTTTCTCCCTTCACACGCACTTCAATGTTATCCCAATTACGGACAACCGAAATCTCTTCGCCAAGCGGTTTAAGCACGTTACGGATATTACTGGTCAAAATTTTAATAAAACGTAGCCTAACAGTTTGGCTTTTAATGGTAATTTCTGGGAATAACTTAATGATAAACTTCATAATAGCTGCATGTTCATGGTGGTTGGGGGCAAACGAATGTGCCTTAACAGAGACACATGACACGTTACCAATTGTCAATAAAGAGGCGTATTATAACACTATCTTGCGGGTTGAATCTAAAAACCCCAATAATAAATTGTAACCGTAGCAAGACTGCGTTAGTCTGCTGAATATTTAAAATCCCTCGAATTAACTGATTTCACATTAGTGGCTAAAGACTATGGCTAAAGAAAAAACTCAGCAAGTTCCGACTGTTAGTTTTGAAAACTCGCTTCAAGAGCTAGAGCAGATCGTCGCTCGCCTAGAATCTGGTGAACTTCCCTTAGAAGATGCCCTTAATGAGTTTGAACGTGGTGTTCAAATTGCTAAACAAGGTCAAAAAGTATTACAGCAAGCAGAGCAACGTGTACAAATTTTGCTAAGCGATGACGAAAATAAACCTCTAGCCGATTTTTCACCTGATACAGAATAAATTATGTCTGAACAACATTTAGATAGCTTTACGCAGCAACAAAAGCAAGCCTACGACAGAGTCAATCAATATCTATTAGATGCCTTAAATGCGCTGCCGTTTGCAGACCTCCCACTTGCTCAAGCGATGCGCTATGGCACATTATTGGGTGGAAAGCGCTTACGCCCATTTTTAACTTATGCCGTCGGTTCTATGTTTGGTGTTAGCCAAGAAAACCTTGACGCTCCAGCTGCTGCAGTCGAATGTATTCATGCTTATTCATTAATCCATGATGATTTACCTGCAATGGATGATGATGATTTGCGCCGTGGCCAACCGACTTGCCACATTAAGTATGGTGAAGGCAATGCAGTGCTTGCTGGAGATGCATTACAAACATTGGCATTCCAATTACTGTCATCTGCACCAATGCCGGATGTGACAGACAAAGACCGCATAGCGATGATTGCAGAGTTATCATACGCAAGTGGCTTAGCGGGAATGTGCGGCGGGCAAGCTCTTGATTTAGATGCAGAAGGAAAGCAAGTTGACCTTGAATCTCTTGAGCGCATTCATCAACATAAAACAGGGGCATTAATTCGTGCAGCAATCCGTCTTGGTGCTTTTGCTGCTGGTGAAAAAGGTCAAAAATTACTGCCTGTTTTAGACAAATATGCACAATCCATCGGTCTTGCCTTTCAAGTACAGGACGATATCCTTGATGTTATCGGTGATAGCGAAGTCACAGGTAAACGCCAAGGAACGGATGCCGAACATGAAAAAAGTACCTATCCATCGCTATTAGGGCTTGAAGTTGCTCAGAAAAAAGCACGTGAGCTATATCATGATGCGGTAGACGCTTTAGAGACTCTCCAGTCCCATGGATATAATATAGAAATGTTAAGCGCTTTAGCTAATTTCATTATTGAACGTAAAAGCTGACAATATGCTTTGCCTTTTGGCTACAAGAAGATCGATAATTACGGCAATTTATTACCCTAATGCATCTTCGAATCATTCCTATAACCAAAAAAATAGATGGATTACTTCTTAATCACTCGAGTTATAGGCAGACGATAAACGAAGGCAACCCAACAGCAGATAGAAGCTTTATGCTGCTAAATACTGAGAATAGTCATTTTACTGTGGCTAAGTAAGTTGGGTTTTTTATTAATTATAAGTGAGCAACTAATGAGTATTGATATCGCTAAATATCCCACGCTAGCCTTGGCAGAGACACCAGATGAGCTTCGTCTGTTGCCTAAAGAAAGTTTGCCTAAGCTTTGTGATGAACTCAGACAATTCTTGCTGAGTAGCGTGGGTCGCTCTAGCGGTCACTTTGCTTCTGGCCTCGGTGCTGTTGAACTCACCGTCGCATTACATTATGTCTATAAAACTCCATTTGATAATCTTGTTTGGGATGTCGGCCACCAAGCCTACCCACATAAGATATTAACGGGTCGCCGTGACCGTATTGATACCATCCGTCAAAAAAATGGTCTACATCCCTTTCCATGGCGCGAAGAAAGTGAATATGACATTTTAAGCGTTGGCCATTCCTCAACATCCATTAGTGCCGGTTTAGGTATGGCCATTGCTGCAGAAAAAGAGCAACAAAACCGTAAAACAGTTTGTGTGATTGGTGATGGCGCCATCACCGCTGGAATGGCATTTGAAGCAATGAATCATGCAGGGGATGCCGCACCTGACATGTTGGTTATCTTAAACGATAACGAAATGTCTATTTCAGAAAATGTTGGCGCACTAAACAATCACTTAGCTCACTTACTTTCTGGAAAGCTCTATACAACATTACGTGAAGGTGGGAAAAAAGTTTTTTCTAACATGCCACCTATCAAAGAATTATTGAAAAAGACAGAAGAACACATTAAAGGCATGGTCGTACCGGGGACCATGTTTGAAGAATTAGGTTTTAACTATATTGGCCCCGTTGACGGTCATGATGTTGTTGCCTTAGTTCAAACGTTAAAAAATATGCGTGACTTAAAAGGACCGCAGTTTTTACATATCATGACCAAGAAAGGTCGCGGTTATGAGCCGGCAGAAAAAGACCCAATTAGCTGGCATGCAGTTCCTAAATTTGACCCAAGTACATTCACTTTGCCCAAAAGCAAAGAGACCGGGCCGACATTCTCTAAAATTTTTGGTGATTGGCTGTGTGAAGAGGCTAAAGATGATGGCAAGTTGATGGCTATCACGCCAGCGATGCGTGAAGGCTCTGGTATGGTTCGGTTTTCTAAAGAATTCCCTGATCAATACTTCGATGTCGCGATTGCCGAGCAACATGCAGTCACCTTTGCCGCTGGCCTTGCTATTGGTGGCTATAAGCCTATCGTTGCTATCTATTCGACTTTCTTGCAACGTGGTTACGACCAAGTCATTCATGATGTGGCTATCCAAAAGGTGCCTGTCATGTTTGCGATCGACCGAGCCGGTATTGTGGGGGCTGATGGGCAAACTCACCAAGGTTCTTTTGATATTTCATTCCTGCGCTGTATACCAACCATGGTTATTATGGCTCCAAGTGATGAAAATGAGTGCCGCCAAATGCTACATACTGGCTACCATTATCAAGATGGTCCATGTGCGGTGCGTTACCCTCGAGGCACAGGAACAGGCGCTGAGTTACAGCCACTATCACCGCTGCCTATTGGTAAGGGTATTGTTCGCCGCAAAGGTGAAAAAGTCGCTATCTTATGCTTTGGTACCTTATTAAGCCACGCATTGGTCGCTGCTGAGCAACTTAATGCAACTGTTGTTGATATGCGCTTTGTGAAGCCTTTAGACGAAGCGCTTATCCTTGAAATGGCCAATACTCATGATGTACTTGTCACTCTCGAAGAGAATGCCATCATGGGTGGAGCAGGTAGCGGTGTGAATGAATTCTTAATGCATGAGAAAAAAATCATTCCAACCTTAAACCTTGGCTTACCTGACTATTTTATTTCTCAAGGTACCCAAGAAGAACTTATTGCTGAACTGGGCTTAGATTCCACAGGTATTGTTAATTCTATTAATAACTACTTAGCCAAATAATTTTTATCTCTAGGAGGGCATTGCATCAACACGCAATGCCCTATTCAATCACAAAGCCAATCACTCTTATTCTCTTTCTTAATATATTAGAAAATTATTTAACTCTTTGTAATTGCTTACTCGCTAATATTCAATTAAAAAAATCACCCATGTCACATTTTTATTATATTTCAAGATCATTATAATCAAATATAAAACCAAATATAATCAGTTTATCTACAACGATATTCAGTTATTTACCTAGAATCTGAATATAAACAAAACTTTTGTCTTGAATGTAAATTTTCACAATAAAGGCATGCAAATCATTTTGAAATCCATTAATATGAAGCTTGTCACTGTATGACGGCGTAATTTAGGCTGTGAATTATATTCGACACCTATCATTATGAAATATAAGTTTTTATATTAAAATAATGATAATTAACATTAAAAACGAATATATTATTTTAACAATTTTAACCAGAAGTTAATAATTAATTATTTTGTTTTCTTAATTAGCAAACCAGGAAACAAATAAACGCTATTCCAACTACAATTTGCATATAGTTTCTTTTTATTTAGCCAATTTTAATAAATAGATTTGGGAGCGCTTATGTGTGGACAATATATTAATGAACCCTTGTATTTATCTATCGCAAACTGGGTAATGAAACAAGGCCATTGGACTACAGCTAGAGAAATATCTAATCACTTTGATATTCCGCATCCTAATGCTGTCAATATTGTTTCTTATATTTTATCTGATGTTGCTGAAATTCAGTGTGAAGTAAAAATGATCCCAAATAAATTATCGGGACGAGGCTGCCAATGTCAGCGGCTTATTAAAGTTAAGAAAATTGATAACCAGCTTTATGCTCGTTTAAGAAGCCATCAAACTGAAAAAGTCACTATCGATTCCCCAATGAAAGCGGCCTCTATGCCACCAAGTGAATTAAATCGAGAGCAAAAATGGCAATGGATGCTATCAAAAGCACAACGTCGTTAAACTTATTTTTCAGTTTTATACCAATAAAAAACGCAGACTTCACCATCTGCGTTTTTTATTTTACGGCCTTTTAGTGAATCACTGGCCCTTAGGTTTTACATCTGTTGTACCAAATAATTTGGGTCGATTAACTTCAAGCTCTGTCAGCGGTTGGGTTTCCTGTAATTGTTGATGATATCGGCCTGCTAAGTCTTGATATTCTTTCGTATTTAACCGTTTCCAATGCAGTTCTTCATCAGTCACTGAGCGTAAAAAGCGCGCAGGACTTCCGACCAACATCTGACGATTTTCGCCTTGAAAACCGGCCTTAACAAAACTCATCGCAGCAACAATACTTTCCTCACCAATCACTGCGCCATCCATAACGACACTGTTCATTCCGACCAAAGCATCACGGCCAATAATGCATCCATGTAAAATAGCTCCGTGGCCTATATGCCCACATTCATGGACAATGGTTACGACATCACTATAGCCATGCATAATGCAGCAGTCCTGAATATTCGCCCCTTTTTCTATGATCAAGCGGCCATAATCCCCACGTAAAGAGGCATTCGGCCCAACGAAAACCCCTTCACCAATAATCACATCACCAATCACTACCGCTGATGGGTGAACATATGCAGTAGGATGAACAACCGGGATAACACCTTCAAAAGCGTAAAAACTCAAAATTCACCTCACTGCTAGATTAATTAGCGACCTTTCCAGTTTGGAGAACGTTTCTCAGAGAAAGCCAATGGCCCCTCTGTGGCATCTTCGGAATGAAGAACCGCAGGATATTGAGTCAGTACACCACTGCGCATTAATTTATAGCCCTCTTCGACAGTAAGCTCTCCTGTCGCGCGGAAAATTTCTTTTAGAGCAGCAACTGCTAATGGCGCACTTTGCGTAACTTGTTCTGCAAGTTCACGGGCTTTATCCATCAGACTCTCAATAGGCACTACATCGTTAGCTATTCCCCAACGTAAAGCTTCTTGTGCATCCATTCTTCTGCCTGTCATCACCATTTCATTCACGATTGGCGCAGGTAAAATTTTAGGTAAACGTAAAACCCCCCCGCTATCTGGAACAATACCGAGCTGAGCCTCAGGTAATGCAAAACTGGCATTTTCAGAACAAATTATCATATCTGCCGCTAAAGCCAGTTCAAAACCGCCACCAAATGCATATCCATTCACCGCCGCAATAACAGGTTTGTTTAAATTAAAAATTTCAGTCAAACCGGCAAAGCCACCTGGGCCAAAGTCAGCATCAGGGGCCTCACCTTCTGCCGCCGATTTTAAGTCCCAGCCTGCAGAGAAAAATCGCTCTCCTGCCCCTGTGATAATTGCAACACGCAACGAAGGATCATCGCGAAAATTAAGGAAAACCTCCCCCATTTTGAAACTGGTTTTTGCATCTATTGCATTAGCTTTAGGTCTATCGAGTATGATTTCTAAAATAGCGCCATTTCGGGTAATTTTTAATGATTCGCTCATAATATAATCCTTTCTTCGTCGTGCAGTGACGCTTCAGGTTGCAGGTATGCAGCCCGAAATGTATGCAAAATTAATCACGTTTGTCGATTATTGCAGATGTTTTTTCAATACTTTTCCAGAGCAGTTACGCGGTAAATCTTTACGTACCTCAACACACGTTGGCACCTTAAATTTCGCCATTTGTTTTTCACAAAAAGCAAAGAACTCTTCCTGAGTTAAGGTTTCCCCTTCTTCAAGCACAATAAAAGCTTTAATCGCTTCATCTCGGATGTCATCCGCAACGCCGATCACTGCTACATCCACAATGGCAGGGTGTGAGGCAATAATATTTTCAATTTCACTGCAAGAGACATTTTCTCCACCGCGTTTGATCATATTGCTGCTTCTATCGACAAAATAGAAAAAGCCATCTTCGTCTTGGTAGGCAAAGTCCCCCGTGTGCATCCATCCCGCTTCATCAAAGGTTTTTGCGGTCGCTTCAGGGTTGTTGTAATACTCTTTAAAAAGGGTTTTACCACGCTCACCTTTCACACAGAGCTCACCAATAACCCCCGCACCAACACGCTGGTTATTTCTGTCCCGAATTTGAGCCTGATAACAAAAACCCGGGCGACCAATGGACGGCCAGCGACGCATATCGCCAGGCCGGTCACCAATCAAACCAACAATAGTCTCCGTCATTCCATACGAAGTTAAAAACCGCTTCACCCCAAAACGGGCCATAAACTGGTCGCGTTCTTCTTCACTTAAATTGAGGTAAAACATGGCTTCTCGTAAACAATGATCTTTTTCGTTATCCGCCAGCGGCTGGCTTAATAATGTGCGGATCATCATGGGGATAAGTTCGATGACAGTCGCTTTGTATTTCACCACTTGTTGCCAAAAACGGCGTGCGCTGTATTTCTCTAATAACACAAACGTTGCACCGACAGAAAATGCAGCCATAGAAGCTGTACATTGGCAGTCAATATGAAAAGCAGGCATGACTGTTAAATAAATATCATCAGAGCGTAAGCTGTTTTGCCAAGAAGAGTAATAACCGGCAAAGCGGAGGTTATAGTGGGTAATAATTACCCCTTTAGGCTTCGAGGTGGTTCCAGAGGTAAATAAAATCTCGGCCGTATCATCGACACTCAATTCAACAACCTGAGTCAATTGCGTATGTTGTTGTGACTGTTCAAACCAAAAGTCAGAAATATGCTCTACGGGTTCAATTTGTGTGTCTGTAATCAAAAAAATATGTTTTAGACTTGTCGCTACGTCAGCGAATACTTGTTGATAAATATCTAAGAAAGAGGAACGAGTGACTACCATTTTGGGTTGGCAGTTCTGCATGATCCAAGCACTTTCATTGTATTTATAACGCGCATTAATTGGGACCATAATCGCCCCAATTTTAGCCAAGCCAAACCAGCAAAAGAAAAATTCCGGGCAATTATCTAAATGTAAAGCCACTTTATCGCCTTTTTGAATGCCATAGGCTAAAAAGAGATTGGCGGTGCGATTAATGTGCTGGTTCATTTCTAAATAGCTGAACTTGCTAGTTTTTCCATCGCAGGATTCAAAGATAAGCGCCTGGCTGTTTCCATGGGTTAACGCTAAATCATCCCACATTTGACGCAAATTTTGTTTACCGATTACATCCATTAATTGTTACCCATCATTTCCCTGATGAATACTCAGCTCAATAGTCATCATTGACCTGAGTACCCATTCAATTAATCAACTATTTTGGCTAGCCCTTTATCGACTAACCCCCGAATATCAGTTTCGCTGTATCCAATATTTTTTAAGATATCTGTCGTGTCCATACCGTGTGATGGCATGCCTCGCCAAATTTGTCCGGGGTTATTTTTGAATTTAGGCATGACGTTAGGACCACGACAGGTTTTTCCTTCCATTGTTTGCCAACTGGTAATAGATTCGCGTGCAATGTATTGAGGATTGGTTTCTAACTCAGGAATAGTAAGGACTTTGGCGCTAGCAATATTCAATTCTGCGAGTCTTGCTAACACTTCATCAATCGAACGTGAACCTAGCCATTCATCGAGTTTTTCTTCAACTAAAGGCCCATAAGGGCATTCCACACGGTGAATTAACTGTGTGCCTTCCGGTATTTCTGGTGTACCTAACAGATGCGCCAACCCAATATCTTTAAAAATTTCCTGAATTTGCGTGATACCAACAATTTCCATCACGATATAGCCATCATTACAACTATATAGGCCACAACCTGCGTAATAGGGGTCTTTCCCTTTTGTCATACGTGGGCAGATCTCTCCACCATTGAAGTAGTCCATCATGAAGTATTGCCCCATACGTAACATCACTTCATACATGGCAACGTCAATACTTTCACCCTTTCCGGTTTCACGGGCTTTATACAGTGCCGCCAATGCCGCCGTTGTCGCCGTCATGCCAGAAAAATAGTCTGCGGTATAAGGAAAAGCCGGCATTGGCTGGTCTTTATCACCGTTTTGAATCAGATAGCCGCTGAAGGCTTGAGCAATGGTGTTATACGCTGCGAGGTTGGTATATTGTGGGTCACCGTACTGCCCAAAACCGGATAAGTGTGCAATGACCAGTTTAGGGTTATGTTCCCAAAGTACTTCGTCCGTGATACCACGACGAGCAAATGCGGGGCCTTTACTCGCTTCAATGAAGATATCGGTTGTTTCCATCAGTTTTAGAAACGCGTCACGCCCCTCATCTTTGAAAATATTCAATGATAACGCACGTAAATTACGCCGTGATAGCTGTGGGTAGTTGGGTTGAACGCGAATAGTGTCTGCCCAGGCGACATTTTCTATCCAGATCACTTCAGCGCCCCATTCTGCAAACATTTGCCCTGCAAATGGGCCAGCAATTTCAATTCCTGAAAATACCACTCTAACCCCAGCTAGAGGGCCAAATTCTGGCATAGGTAGATGCTCTGCCATGTTCTTATCTCCTGTGAAGCAGGGTTGGCCTTCTCTTGAAAACCATCCCATTACGTTCAGTTATTAGCGGTATTGTTTCAGTACGCTACGGCCTAATGTCAGTATTTGCATTTCATCTGAACCACCTGATACGCGATCCACACGAAGGTCACGCCAGAAACGGGCAATTCGGTGCTCACCTGCAATTCCTACACCACCGAGTACTTGCATCGCAGAGTCCACGACTTCAAATGCCGCATTTGCACAGAAGTATTTACACATTGCTGCATCACCAGAGGTGATCAATCCGTTGTCACTCTTCCATGCAGTTTCATATAACATGTTGCGCATTGAATTGAGCTTGATCGCCATATGTGCAAATTTTTCTTGAATTAACTGAAAACGACCAATGGCTTCACCGAATTGAACACGCTGGTTAGCGTAACGCGCCGCATCTTCGAACGCACACATCGCGGTACCATAGTTAGTTAATGCCACTAAGAAACGCTCATGGTCGAACTCTTCTTTTACACGGTTAAAACCGTTACCTTCGCGGCCAAACATGTCTTTTTCATCCAGTTCGACATTATCAAAGGTAATTTCACAACAGCTATCCATGCGTAAACCCAGTTTTTCAAGTTTATTCACCTTGATACCTGGTTTGCTCATATCTAAGAACCATTCGGTGAAAACAGGTTTGTCTGGTGAATCCGCATCGCGACTCATCACCACAATGTATGGGGTGTAAGCACTACTGGTGATAAAACATTTGCTACCGTTCAAATACACTTTGCCATTACGGCGTTGGTAAGTGGTTTGTAGGCTACCAACATCAGATCCTGCACCCGGTTCAGTGATCGCCGAGTTCCACATTTGTTTACCCGTACCACGGAACGCCATGATTTTGTCAATTTGCTCTTGAGTCCCTTCTCTAAGCACCGTATTAAAACCGCCCGGTAATTGGTACAACACATAGGTTGGTGCACCTAGGCGACCAAGCTCCATCCATACCGCAGCAACGGTGATAAACCCTGCATTTAAGCCGCCATGTTCTTCTGGGATCAGCAGGTTATCGATTTCCATATCCGCTAAGGCTTTGACAAAGCGTTCAGGATATTTACTGTCTCGGTCACATTCGGCGAAATAGCTTTCCCAGTTTTCACTGGCCATCAGTTCACGGATCCCTGCGACAAACAGTTCCTGCTCATCATTCAATCTAAAATCCATATCAATAACCTCTTACATGTTGTTTTTGAATAAATTAGTCATTTTTCCAATGCACTTTGGCATCTTTAATAAAGGAGAGCGTTACCATGATGTTGACGAAAAAAAGTGGGCATCCTCCGGCAATTATCGCGGTTTGAATTGGTTTTAATCCGCCTAAAGCCAGCAAGACAATGCCGATAACGCCAACTAAGACAGACCAACCAATGCGCACTAATAATGGTGGCTCATCGCCATCTTTAACTGCGCGACAAGTTGACATCGCGAGTGTGTAAGAACACGCGTTGATCAGTGTCACCGTGGCGATAAAGCAGAGGATGAAGAAGCCCCAAATTGTTGCAGTGCTCAAAGGTAAAGCCGCCCATGTTTCAATGATGGCGCGTGCGACGCCGAACTCTTCGATCAGCTTTGGAATGTTAATAATGTTTTGGTCTACCAGTTGTAGGGTATTACTGCCTAATATTGTCCAAATTAGCGTAGTTCCTGCCGTCAAGCCTGCTACCATACCGATACACAGCTCACGGACGGTACGGCCTTTAGAGATACGTGCGAGGAAAATACACATTTGGATGGCATAAATTACCCACCACGCCCAATAGAATACGGTCCAACCTTGTGGGAAACCGCCTTTGCCGACTGCATCTGTATAGAACAACATGCGTGGCATATACATCATTAGAACCCCGATAGAATCGGTAAAATAGTTCACAATGAAGCTAGCACCGCCAACAATAAATACCCATCCCAGCATCAAGAAACTCAGGTAACTACGGACGTCACTGGCGATTTTCACCCCTTTTTGCAAACCAAAAGCCACACAAATTGCATTCAGGATGATCCAGCAGAAGATAATGATGGCATCGAGCTCAAGGGTATGAGGAATTCCAAACAGGTATTGAATACATTCGGTAACCAGCGGTGTCGCTAGCCCTAAACTCGTCCCCATTGCTAAAATCAATGCGACCAAGTAAAAGTTATCAATAATGGTTCCAAACCAGCCATTTACGTGTTTTTCACCCACTAATGGAACCAGCGTACTACTTGGGCGAATGACATCCATTTTACGAACGAAGAAAAAGTAACCAAATGCGACCGATAAGAAGCTATAAGTCGCCCATGGGAGCGGTCCCCAGTGGAATAAGCTATAGGCTAACCCGATATTTTTCGCTTCATTTGAATAAGGCTCAAAACCAAATGGAGGCGCTGATACATAGTAGAATATTTCAATCGAACCCCAGAAAAGTACGGCAGCTGAAGTACAAGATGCGAACATCATGAAAATCCAGCTTGCTCGGCTAAACTCAGGTTTTTCTTCCCCTAAGCGCTTCTTCGCATAAGGCCCTAAAATCAACCAAAACCAGCCACCAAACATGACAACCATATACCACTCAAATGCCCAGCCCCACACATTGGTGACATAGCTGAAAACTTGGTTGATAACTTCATTTGACGCATCTAAATCACGAACAGTTAACCAACACAGTAGTCCAACAATGATCAACGGCGGAAAAAAAACCTTCGGTTCTATCCCACCTTTTTTATTTTCTTTGCTCATAGTTCGGTCCCAATTTATTATTTAATATATAAGTTTTAAAATAGATATTATTCTCATTACCTAATATCTATATGCATTTAAAACTTATATTTATTATTAAATCCCAACAAACCTAATTAAGTATTAATTCAAATTCTATCCAAATCATGTCTAGTCCCCATAAACAATTCTGTTATTAAGGTCACAATATTATTCGTGATAAATAATTGTTATTAATTTTAATAATTAAAACACCAATAAATACATAGAGATAAAATATTGTGTAACGTTAATGTTATTAAATACCTTCAGTATTGGTGATTCCAGTAGCAATATTGAACATTTCATTGATAACTAGATGATTTTTACAGTATTGGTGAGTAGGGTATCAGTATGAATATTTAAACCCACTTTAATTTAAGGTTTTCAATATTGGTGACTTAGGTTTTATTTTTAAATATCCAGTTCATGATAATTATATAATCCGAAACCGAAACGGATCATATTTATTAATATTATTTTAGGAGATGTAATGAATATTATTACATGCTATAAATCTGTTCCTGATGAACAAGATATTATTGTAAATAGCACAGATGGTTCTTTAGATTTTTCACGTGCCGATACCAAAATCAGTCAATATGATTTAAATGCAATTGAAACCGCTAATCAAATAAAAGCACAGCAAGCTGACAGCAAAGTGATTGCGTTAAGTATTGGTGGTAAAGCACTCACGAATATGAAAGCACGTAAAGATGTGCTATCGCGTGGCCCAGATGAGCTCGTTGTTGTGATTGATGACCAACTTGAGCATGCACTTCCCCATCAAACTGCCATTACCCTTGGTGCAGCGGCACAGAAAGTGGGCTTCGATTTAATTATTTGTGGTGATGGCTCCGCGGATCTCAATGCACAACAAGTGAGCATTTTATTAGGTGAAACGCTGCAAATTCCTGCCATCAATGGTGTAAAAAAAATTGTTTCCATCACAGCTGATACGGTCATTGTAGAACGTGAGCTAGAAGATGAAATTGAAACGCTATCCATGCCATTACCGGCCATTATCGCTGTAACCTCCGACATTAACGTTCCTATTATTCCTTCAATGAAAGCCATTTTAGGTGCCGCTAAAAAACCCATCCAAGCTTGGACGATGGCAGATATTGGCTTAGATAACGTTGCCGCATTATCGTCTCAATCTATCGCCGCGCCGAAACAAAAAGTCCGCCAGCGGGTCATCATTGAAGGTGATGGCGATGACCAAATTGCGCAATTTGCTGAACATTTAAGAAAAATTATTTAATTGGAGGAGTTATGAGCAAATTATCAACCGTTTGGGTATTTAGTGATATGACTTCTCGCTTACCTGAACTTATCGGTGGTGCCCTCTCGCTTGGCGAGCAAGTGAATGTTTTTGCCCTTGATGAAGCACAAAGCGCACAAGCTTTCCAACTTGGCGCTTCGCAAGTCTTTCTATTAACAGGTAAACCCGATGACCGCATTATTGAAGACTATGCGGACACGATGGTTTCCACCATCAAACAACAAAGCGATAACGGTTTACTGTTGTTACCAAATACCCGCAGAGGAAAATTACTTGCAGCACGCTTAGGCGCGAAACTACAAGCCGCGGTTTCCAATGATGCCGCCGCAATCACAATTGAATCTGAAAAACCGCTGATTAAACATATGGTTTATGGTGGCTTAGCCTTCGGCCAAGAGACCCTAGATAGCGCATTTTCAATTGCAACCCTTACCTCTGGTACATTTGAAGCAGCCCCAAGTGATGCATCACGTAGCGGCACAGCTCAAGCTACACAATGGGTCGAACCAAAACAATCTATTGTACGTACCTCGATTCAGAAAAAAGCAGGTAACTCAGTGGAATTAGACAAGGCACGCTTAGTTGTCAGTGTCGGGCGAGGTATTGGTAGCCAAGAAAACATTGCGATTGCCAAAACGCTTGCCGATACCATCGGTGCTGAAATCGCTTGTTCTCGCCCAGTCGCAGAAAACGAAAAATGGATGGAACATGAGCGCTATGTGGGTATTTCTAACTTAATGCTCAAACCTGAACTTTATCTTGCCGTCGGCATTTCAGGGCAGATTCAACATATGGTCGGTGCGAATGGCGCACAAACGATCGTCGCAATCAACAAAGATAAAAACGCCCCTATTTTCCAATTTGCAGACTACGGGATCGTTGGCGATCTGTTCAAAATCTTACCTGCGTTAACGCAACAACTGGCGAAATAAACTCAATAACAGTGAGGCATTTTCCTCACTGTTTTCGTGACCTTTGGAGAAACTATGTCCGATGATATTTTTGATGCAATCATTGTAGGCGCAGGTCTAGCTGGCTCTGTAGCTGCATTGGTGCTTGCCCGTGAAGGTGCGCAAGTTCTCCTAATCGAAAGAGGAAACTACGCGGGCGGCAAAAACGTAACAGGTGGGCGAATGTATGCCCATAGCTTAGAACGCATTATTCCAGGCTTTACCCAAGAAGCGCCTATTGAGCGCATGATCACACGCGAAAAACTGTCATTTATGACCGAAACTGGCGCTGTTACAGTTGATTTCCAAAATGGCTCAGAACAAAGCCCTGATGAAACGTCTTGGTCTGTACTACGCGGTAAATTAGATCCATGGCTAGTTGAACAAGCCGAAAATGCTGGTGCACAGTGTATTACGGGTATTCGGGTTGATAAGTTAGTAGAACGCGATGGCAAGGTAGTTGGTGTTGAGGCTGATGGTGATGTACTTGAAGCTAAAGTGGTCATTTTAGCGGATGGCGTCAACTCACTGCTGGCTGAACAACTTGGCATGACTAAACGCGTCAATGCAGAACATGTCGCTGTTGGTGTAAAAGAGCTCATTGAACTACCAAAAGATGTCCTAGCTAACCGTTTTAACCTTAAAGACAAAGAAGGTGTTGCTTGGCTATTTGCTGGCTCACCAACCGATGGCTTGATGGGCGGTGGGTTCCTCTATACCAATGAAGATACCGTTTCACTCGGCTTAGTTTGCGGCCTACACCATATTAAAGATGCTAAAAAATCTGTTCCGCAAATGCTTGAAGACTTTAAACAACATCCGGCTGTTGCACCTTTGATTGAAGGTGGAAAAATGGTCGAATATGCCGCGCACGTCGTCCCTGAAGCGGGTTTAAAAATGCAATCAGAACTGGTTCGCGATGGTGTGTTAATCGCGGGCGATGCTGCGGGTATGTGTATGAATTTAGGTTTTACTATTCGCGGTATGGACTTAGCCGTTGCTTCGGGTGAAGCCGCAGCAAAAGCGGTACTTAGCGCAATGAAAACTGATGATTTCAGCAAACAAAATTTAAATCAATACCTCACACTGCTCAACGAAGGCCCACTGCGGGACATGAAAATGTACCAAAAAATGCCTGAGTTTTTGGATAACCCGCGCATGTTTTCTGCTTACCCAGAAATGGCGGTTGGTATTGCAAAAAAACTCTTCACTATTTCAGATGAAGCTCCTGTGCCTTTACGTAAGACCATGTTACAACACGCGAAAAAAGTGGGCTTTATGAACTTGCTCAAGGATGGAATTAAAGGAGTCAGAGCAATATGAGTAATCCAGTCAACGTTGATGTCAAACTCGGTATTAATAAATTTAATGTCGATGAAGAAAACCCGCATATTGTGATAAAAGAGCATCCAGATATGAATGTGCTCGACACATTAACTAAAGCTTGCCCTGCGGGATTATATAAAAAACAAGAAGATGGCTCAGTACGTTTCGATTATGCCGGCTGTCTCGAATGTGGAACCTGCCGCATTCTTGGCTTAGATAGTGCATTAGAAAAATGGGAATACCCACGCGGCACTTTCGGTATTGAATTTCGTTACGGCTGATTTATTTAGCATCACTCTCGAAGCTAATAACTTCGAGAGTTTTCAGGCGTTTATTTGCGCTGATCAGGGACACATCCATAATGAAACCAAAAAGTTTTGATGATATTCAATTTTCCTCCGTTCACCGACGGATTATGCTGTGGGGTAGCGGTGGGCCTTTTCTGGATGGTTATGTATTAGTCCTGATCGGCGTTGCATTAGAACAACTCACCCCCGTATTAAGTTTAAGTAGTGAATGGATTGGCTTATTGGGTGCTGCAACATTGGCAGGCCTATTCATTGGTACTTCTCTATTTGGCTATATTTGTGACCAAGTCGGTCGTCGTAAAATGTTTTTAATTGATATTGTTGCCATTGGTGCCATTTCAGTCGCGACCATGTTTGTCTCAACACCGATGGAGCTGCTTATCATGCGGTTCTTAATCGGGATTGTAATAGGTGCAGACTACCCAATTGCAACGTCAATGATCACCGAATTTTCCAATACCAAACAACGTGCATTTGCTGTCGGGTTTATTGCAGCAATGTGGTATGTCGGTGCCACCTGTGCCAATCTCGTCGGCTATATGCTATATGACGTGGAAGATGGCTGGCGCTGGATGCTTGGTAGCTCAGTGATCCCCTGTATTATTATTTTGATTGGTCGTTTTGATTTACCTGAATCACCTCTTTGGCTGATTCGCAAAGGGCGCATTAAAGAATGTGAAAAAATGATGGAAAAGTTATTTGGCCAACCCGTAATATTTGAAGCCGAAGAACAACAAAAAACACACTTTCTTCAATTATTCACTAAGAGGCATTTTTCTTTCGTCCTATTCACCGCCATTATTTGGACCTGCCAAGTGATCCCGATGTTTGCAATTTACACCTTTGGACCACAAATCGTTGGGCAGTTGGGGTGGGATCAAGGAAAAAACGCTGCACTCGGTAACGTAGTTATCAGCTTATTCTTTATGCTAGGCTGCTTACCTGCGATGTATTGGCTGAATAAAATGGGACGGAGACCATTATTGATTGGTAGCTTTGCCATTATGACCCTCGCACTTGCCATACTTGGACTATTTTCAAACCTTGGTATTTGCCTTGTGATTATCATGTTTGGGATTTACGCTTTTTTCTCAGGGGGACCCGGTATTTTGCAATGGCTTTACCCTAATGAGCTGTTTCCAACAGATATTCGCGCATCCGCCGTTGGGGTAATTATGTCCATCAGCCGTATTGGAACCATTTTTTCAACATGGGCATTACCGCTATTTATCACTAAATACGGTGTCAGTTCGGTGGTATTAATGGGGGCAGGCGTTTCTTTACTCGGACTGATCGTTTCGATCCTATTTGCACCAGAAACCAAAGGCTTAACCCTAGCACAAACCTCAGTGATGGGTATCCGGCGTGGAAAGAAGTAAAAGAAGCAAAAGAAGTTACTACGATAAACAATCACATCAAATACGCTAAACAATTCTTACTGCACCAAGACAGCAAGAGAAACGAATCCCTAGGAGCATAGAAGAGTATGTGACTAGGGTAACGCAGTGCCAGTAAGAAGTATAACGCGTATTTATACGCTAAATAGTTCAGATTGTAGGTAGGCGGCAAGCAAATAAGACCCTAGGAGCATACACAAGTATGTGACTAGGGCGAATAAGCGAAGCCAACACCCCTACAATTTGAAATATGACGCGTATTTATACGCTAAATAGTTTGTGTTGTGGCTAGGCGGCAATCGAGGTTATCCCGATGAGCATACACAAGTATGTGATTCGGGTAACCAAGTGCGGCCAACAACGCCACAGCGCAAAATATGACGCGTATTTAGTTGGTAGAGAATGGCATGATGTCATACCATACCAACAACCAAATAGTCACATAAGCAAAAATCGCCGCAATAATATCGTCAATCATGATGCCAAAACCGCCACTGACTTTTCGGTCAAAAATCCGTATCGGCCATGGCTTCCACATGTCATAAATGCGGAAAATAAAGAAGGCGGTGATGACCCATTCATAATCAACAACTGGGATCGCCATGAGAGTAATCCACATCCCGATAAATTCATCCCAAACAATGCTGCCGTGGTCATGAATTTTCATATCATCGGAAGTGCGCTGACAAATTAAGCAACCAATCCAAAAACCCGCGATAATAAGCACCCACAGGCTCCAAATTGGCATGTTGGCCATTAATAACCAGAAAGGTATCGCAGCAAGAGAGCCCATTGTGCCTGGCACAATAGGTGAAAGGCCGCTACCAAATCCTGTAGCCAATAAGTGCCAAGGATTACGCATATTCAGCCGTTTTTTTGCTTCTGCTTTTTCTTGGCGACTAGCCATTCTATGCACCTTCCGAAACAAAATGATCGAAACCTTTTAGGTTTACATCAACTTCTTGGTTATTGCAAAAGTAGCTAATTCCTTCAGACTGCGGCTTAATTTGCCCAATACACGTAAAGCCTGAGCCTGTGTGTGCAAGTGCCATCTCTAGCGCTCCACGGTTAATTTCAGGAACGGTAAAGCAAAGTTCGTAGTCTTCACCACCACTCAAAGACCATAAACGCCCTTGTTCGATACTACAACTTTGTTTCAACGCTTCTGATTGAGGCAATGCATCTAAATTAATGCGCGCACCACAACTGCTCGCTTTCAAGATGTGGTTGAGATCAGAAACTAAACCGTCAGAAATATCAATCGCAGAAGAAGCCAGGTTTCTCAATGCTTGGCCTTGTAAAATCCGTGGCTGTGGACGTAAATGGCGCGCAATTAGCCATTCTTGATGTTCTACATTTTTAACATTCAGTTTATCTTGTAAAATAGCAAGGCCAGCAGCGCTATCACCGAGAGTCCCCGTTACATAAATCCAATCGCCATTACGCGCCCCCGCACGGGACATCGCTTTGCCGTTTGGCACTAAGCCATGAACCGTGTAGGTCAAGCTCATAGGGCCTCGGGTTGTATCACCACCAATTAATTGCATGCCATAATAGTTAAGCTGTTCAAACAAACTATCACTAAAAGATTGTAACCAATCACAATCAACACAAGGCAATGTAATTGCCAAAGAAACCCATGCAGGGTCTGCGCCCATCGCTGCGAGGTCACTTAAATTAGATGCTAATGATTTATAAGCAAGATCAGCTGGTGAAATGGTTGGTAGGAAATGAATACCAGAAACGAGAGTGTCAGTGCTTACAGCAAGTTGCTGTTTTTCTGGAATGGTCATCAACGCACAGTCATCCCCAATACCGATATTAACATCACGTCGGTTAGTGGTTTGACGGTTAAAATAACGCGCGATGAGGTCAAATTCGCCATATGACATGGTAGATTTTCCGTTTTCGCTATATCTATTTTCGTTTAAGACGAAGCAAATAATTTACACCCTAATAATTCAATAATAGGTAAATAGCACTGAATTGCTAACCTGAAGAGTCTATCTAATTGGCTGCAATTATTCTTCGCTCACCGGCCATTGAAATATCGCGAGCATATAAACACAAAGGTAGACTGGAACCCAGGCTACCTATTTATTACCGTAGTGCTACAGGAGGGAACCCTGATATTATTATTTTTTACGGCGTACCGCAGGTGCAGCTTTGTCTAATACACCGTTAACGAATTTATGGCTATCTTCTGCGCCAAAAACTTTCGCTAATTCAATACCTTCGTTGATTGCGACTTTATAAGGTACATCTTCACGGAAACTTAATTCAAACATGGAGACGCGTAAAATCGCTTTTTCTACCTGCCCTAACTCTTCGAGCTGACGAGATAAATAAGGCGCCATCTGTTGATCTAGTTTTGTTGCGTTAGTCGCAACACCTGATAACAGTTCACGAAAATAGTTTACGTCGACGTCTGACATGTCCTGTTCAGCAATAAACTCATATTCGACTTCAGCAATTGGATTGCCAGATAATTGCCATGAATAAATGGCTTGTACAGCACACTCACGAGCGCGGCGACGAGCAGCAGGTTTCACAAGATTCCCCTTAAATTTAAAAACTGTACACAATAAATACTTGTTGCATTGCGTAATCTACACCGTAGTGGCGAAAAAATAGCAACATAGAGCAAATTGTGTATTATTTGCCTTTGATGGCCTTAATTACATTAATCATTTCAAGTGCTGTCAGTGCAGCTTCAGCACCTTTATTACCTGCTTTAGTACCCGCACGTTCAATAGCTTGTTCAATATTTTCAGTGGTTAACACACCAAAAGTCACTGGAACTTCACTGTTCATCGCAACATGAGATAAACCGGAGCTACATTCACCTGCAACGTATTCAAAGTGAGCAGTCCCACCACGAATCACAGTACCTAATGCAATCACTGCATCATATTTATTCGTTTCAACCAATGCTTTTGTGGTCAATGGCAGCTCATAAGCGCCTGGAACCCACACAATTGTAATATTGTCATTTGAAACCTGACCAATGCGTTCTAACGCATCAACAGCACCTTCCAGCAGACTATCATTAATAAAGTTGTTAAAACGAGCGATAGCGATAGCAACACGCGCTTGTGGAGCAGCAACAACACCTTTAATTACGTTCATAGCCTTCCTCTAATATTAATTATAACCCGCGGGGCGCGGATTTTATCACATTCTTTCGTGTATCGTACGTATGATTTTCAAAAAAACCACTTACCATACGGGACGAAGCCTGACACGAAGGTCTGGCCCGACTTGCTTCACTTCTGTAAATTCAAATTTTGGCGCATCAACAAGGGCGTTAAGCGGCGGAAAGTCCACCAAACCTCGAGCGCTGTCACCTAATAATTTAGGTGCAATATAGACAATCAGTTCGTCAACTAAACCTAGCTTAAGTAATGAGCCTGCGAGTTTTGCTCCCGCCTCAACCCAAATGCTATTCACATTACGTTTAGCCAGCTGCATCATCAAAATAACCAGATCGGTGCCGTTTTCATCTGCTGGAATAGCGATTTGCTCAATTTTTCCTTGCCATACCGCATTTTCATCTGGGGTTGAGCGCACTAACCAACATTCACCATCTAATTGAGTAACTTTATGGTCAGGAGTCACTCGATTGTGATTATCTAGCACAATACGAATGGGTTGGCGTACTTGGCTTTCTGGATACACTTGTTGGATATCTGATGGGAGCTCATTCCAACGTACCGTTAAAGAAGGGTCATCAGCAACAACCGTGCTGCTCGTACTTAAAATAGCACTTGCCTCGGCTCGAAGAGCTTGTACATCTTTGCGAGCTGCCGGGCTGGTAATCCATTTGCTTTCCCCAGATTCAAGGGCGGTCTTGCCATCAAGCGAAGCAGCAAGTTTCAACTGGATATAGGGAAACCCGGTACGCATACGTTTTAAAAAGCCACGGTTCGCCGCTTCAGCATCGTCTAATAAAACATTACTACGTGTTTCAATTCCTGCTTGCGACAACATATACAGACCACGGCCTGCAACCTGAGGATTTGGGTCTTGCATCGCCGCTACAACTCGGCTTACACCTGCATTAATCAGTGCTTCTGCACAAGGCGGAGTGCGGCCGTGATGACTACAAGGCTCAAGGGTGACATAGGCCGTTGCCCCTTGCGCTTTTTCTCCTGCCATACGCAATGCGTGAACCTCAGCGTGAGGTTCCCCTGCTTTCTGATGATACCCTTCACCGACAATGGCACCATCACGCACAATCACACACCCGACATTTGGATTAGGTGATGTAGTAAAACGCCCTTTTCGTGCCAATTCAAAAGCACGAGCCATATACATGTTGTCTTGTTCAATCATTGGCGTTAATCCTGTAATTTAGCGATTTCTTCGCCAAATTCGCGCACATCTTCAAAGCTGCGGTAAACAGAAGCAAAACGGATATAGGCAACTTTATCGAGCTTTTTCAGTTCATCCATAACCAAACTGCCAATCAATTTCGACGGAACTTCACGCTCTCCCGTAGCCCGAAGCTGAGATTTAATAGAAATAATAGCTTGCTCAATGTCATCAGAACTTACAGGCCGTTTTTCTAATGCCTTTTGCATACCTCGATTAAGCTTTTCTTCATCAAAAGGTTCACGAATATCGTCGCTTTTAATGACTCTAGGCATGACAAGCTCAGCGACTTCAAAAGTGGTGAAGCGTTCATGACAAAGTAAGCACTGGCGGCGTCTACGGACTTGGGACCCTTCACCGACCAGACGCGAGTCAATAACTTTCGTATCTACAGCTGAGCAGAATGGGCAGTGCATAGCGTTTCCTGAATCTATTTAGGGGGAGATAGTTTACCCTACTGTGCGAGAAAAAACACCCTAGAAGATGCCTCCTAGGGTGTTCTCGTTGCTCTTCATATTTCGCGTTATAGGGGTGTTGGCATCGTTTATTAACCCTAGTCACATACTTTTGTATGCTCCTAGGGATTAATTACACTTGCCGCCTACCTACAACACGAACTATTTTGAGCACTAATTGGCTTAACTCTTTATTATTCCCGTTGTAGGGGTATTGGCATCGCTTATGAACCCTAGTCACATACTTTTGTATGCTCCTAGGGATTAATTACACTTGCCGCCTACCTACAACACGAACTATTTTGAGTGCTAATTGGCTTAGTTACTCATCATTTTTAAAACTAAGGCAGTAATGACTCTTGGTCTGCGCCTTCTTTTTCGACTTTCGCTTGCATCAAGTGTTCACGCTTCATACCCATCTTCAGTGCTAATGCAGAAGCCACATAAATAGATGAGATAGTACCGATAGTTACACCGATTAACATAACCAATGAGAAGCCTTCTAACATTGCGCCACCGAACAGGTATAGCATCAGAACCACTAATAATGTGGTGGCTGATGTCATGATGGTACGGCTCAATGTTTGCGTCAAAGAGACGTTCATGATTTCGTACGGTGTACCACGGCGTATTTTACGGAAGTTTTCACGGATACGGTCTGATACAACGATACTGTCGTTCAGTGAGTAACCAATAACTGACATCAATGATGCCACGATAGTCATATCTATCTCTATATGGAACAAAGACAGAATACCCAAAGTGATCACCACATCATGCGCAAGAGATAACACGGCACCCGCGGCCAAACGCCATTCAAAACGGAAACCAACGTAGACTAGGATACAAATCAACGCAGTTAACAGAGCCAAAGCCCCTGTTTGCGCTAATTCAGCCCCAACACTTGGCCCCACGAATTCAATGCGTTTTACGGTTGCTTTATCATCCACATTTTGGTTGATAATCGTGATAATTTCTTTACCGACTTCTTGACCAGCAGTGCCTTCAATTGGCGGAATACGGATCATGATATCGCGGCTGCTACCAAAGTTTTGGATTAATGGATCTTTATGATTCGAGTTAGACAAGCTATCACGAATTTTATCCAAATCAGCTGGCTGACTTAAGTTGATTTCAATTACCGTACCACCGGTGAAATCTAAGCCCCAGTTAAAACCTTTGACGCCAATAATCACAAAAGAAGCTATCAGTAATACGATAGAAATGCTAAAGGCAACGTTGTCCCAGCGCATAAAGTCATAAACTTTACGGCCATAGTTCAATTGTTCAACAGTATAATCCTGTGCCACAACGTGCTCCTTAAATTGACAGCTTGTTAATACGTTTACCGCCGTAAAGCAGGTTCACGATAGCACGTGTACCAACGATAGCTGTAAACATAGAGGTTGCGACACCAATCGCTGTCGTAATCGCAAAGCCTTTAATAGACCCAGTACCCACTGCATAGAGAATAATCGCAGTGATCAGTGTCGTTAAGTTTGCGTCTGTAATACTTGAGAAGGCGCCTTTATACCCTTCATGAATTGCTTGCTGAACAGATCGACCGTTCTTGAGCTCTTCTTTAATCCGTTCGTTAATTAGAACGTTCGCATCGACGGCAACCGCAAGGGTTAATACGATACCGGCAATACCAGGCATAGTCAGTGTTGCGCCCGGTAATAAGGACATCACCCCAACAATTAACACCAAGTTTGCCAACAGCGCGCTACTCGCAATCAGACCAAATTTACGATAGTAAATAATCATAAATAGGATAGAAGCTAACAGACCTGCGATACAGGCTTTCAGCCCTTGCTCGATATTTTGCATACCTAGTGTTGGACCAATGGTACGTTCTTCAACAATTTGGATTGGCGCAATCAACGCACCTGCACGTAACAGTAATGAAAGCTGGCGAGCTTCAGTGCCGTTAGTAATACCAGTAATACGGAATTTGCTACCAAAACGTGCAGAAATACGTGCCGCATTGATGACTTTTTCATCTTTCACCAAAATTGAACGGCCCGTTGCATCTTTCTTGCCACTGTCTTTGTATTCAACAAACAGCGTTGCCATCAGCTTGTCTTGGTTATCACGTGTAAAGTCAGACATGATAGAACCACCAGAACTATCAAGACTGATACTCACTTGTGGTTGACCGTTTTCATCCGCATCAGATGTTGAGTCGGTAATATGGTCACCCGTTAAGATCACACGCTTATATAAGACATAAGGCATGCCTTCACGGTCATATTTAACTTCTGAATCACCTGGTACACGGCCACTTTCCGCTGCAGAAGAATCCACAGCGGTATTCACTAGACGGAATTCTAATGTCGCAGTCGCACCTAAAATTTCTTTTGCGCGCGCGGTATCTTGAATACCCGGTAATTCAACCACAATTCGGTCAGCGCCTTGGCGTTGAACGAGTGGCTCCGCAACACCTAATTGGTTTACACGGTTGCGAATAATAGTAATGTTCTGAGAAACCGCGTAGTTACGTGCTTCACGTAAGCGCTCGTCGGTCATCACTGCGATCATGGTGTTATCGCTGCCATCACTAAAGACTAAGTCTGGGTATTTACGAGACAATGCTTTTTCAGCTTGGCTACGATCATCAGCGTTACGGAAACGAACTTCCACGCTATAATCATTGCCTTTACGAATAGAAGAGTACGCAATGCCTTCTTGACGCAGGTCATTACGCAAACCATCCATGTTTTGTTCCTGCAATTTACCTAATGCAGTGTCCATATCAACTTCCATCAGGAAGTGAACCCCACCACGCAGATCAAGACCAAGCTTCATCGGTTCACCACCGATAGCTTCGAGCCACTTAGGCGTTGCAGGTGCAAGGTTTAATGCAACAACATACTGGTCACCCAGTGCATTCATGATCACTTCACGCGCACGTAACTGAACATCAGAGTTGTTGAATCGGGCTAAAATGGCCCCATTTTCTAGAGAGATAGATTTACTCTCAATTTTATCGTCTTTTAACGATTTCTGGACTTGGATCAGCGTTTGTTCATTGGCGGCGGTTCCCCGCACGCCAGTGATCTGAACAGCCGGATCCTCACCATATAGGTTTGGAAGTGCATAAAGCAAACCGATGAGGATCGCGAAGATCAACATCAGATACTTCCACAAAGGATAACGGTTTAGCACGGCAGTTCCCTTCGGGAGAATCAGAATTAAATTGCTTTCATTGTGCCTTTAGGTAAAACAGCAGCAACGAAATCACGTTTGATGGTTACTTCTGTGTTCTCACTCAGCTCAAGAACCACATAACCGGTTTCAGACACTTTAGTTACACGTCCGATTAAACCGCCAGTTGTTAAAACTTCATCACCTTTAGTGATAGATTCCATCAATTTACGGTGTTCTTTCGCACGTTTTTGCTGTGGACGCAAAATCATGAAATAGAAGATCAGCGCGAAAACAACAAGCATGATAACCATAGTGTACGGGCTACCTTGCGCTGGTGCACCTGCTGACGCCGCTGCTTCAGAAATAAAAAAACTCATTCAACTTTCCTCATTGTTTTATTGAAAGCAATTTTACATACAAAAAAGCTAAGTTTGATATGCTACACAGATTAATGGCATTTCGCACTTAAATTCATTCGATATTTAATGAAGGTTCAGGTTTACCAATCTTTTGGTAAAAATCTTTAGCAAACTCTTCAAAATTCCCATTTTCAATGGCTTGGCGAATACCGGCCATCAAGCGCTGGTAATAACGTAAATTATGGATGGTATTGAGCCTTGCACCAAGAATTTCATTACATCTATCAAGATGATGCAGATAAGCGCGGCTATAATGACGACAAGTATAGCAGTCACACTCAGCATCCAGTGTTGATGTGTCTGATTTATACTTAGCATTACGAATTTTTACCACGCCATTTGTCACAAATAAATGCCCATTTCGCGCATTTCGTGTTGGCATCACACAATCGAACATATCGATTCCGCGACGAACCCCTTCCACTAAATCTTCAGGCTTACCAACCCCCATTAAGTAACGAGGTTTTTCCGCTGGAATTTGCGGGCAGACATGTTCTAAGATTCGGTGCATATCTTCTTTCGGTTCGCCAACGGCTAAGCCGCCTACAGCGTACCCATCAAAGCCGATTTCCACCAGCCCCTTAACTGAAATATCACGTAAATCTTCGTAAACACTACCTTGAATAATACCGAATAAGGCATTTTTATTGTTTAGTTCGTCAAAACGTTGGCGGCTACGTGCAGCCCAACGCAGCGACATTTCCATTGATGTCTTTGCATAGTCCCAATCTGCTGGATATGGCGTACACTCGTCAAAAATCATGACAATATCTGAACCGAGGTCATACTGAATTTCCATCGACTTTTCAGGGCTTAGGAAAACTTTTTCACCGTTGATTGGGTTGCGAAAATGCACACCTTCTTCTTTAATTTTGCGCATCGCACCAAGACTAAAGACCTGAAAGCCACCTGAATCGGTTAAAATTGGGCCTTGCCATTGCATAAAGTCATGGAGGTCACCATGCAACTTCATAATTTCTTGCCCAGGGCGCAACCACAAGTGGAAAGTATTCCCTAATAAGATTTGAGCACCAGTCTCTTTAACTTCTTCCGGTGTCATGCCCTTAACAGTACCGTAGGTTCCTACTGGCATAAATGCAGGGGTTTCCACCACACCGCGCTCAAAGACTAAGCGACCACGGCGTGCATTGCCATCGGTCGTTTGTAATTCATATTTCACGTTTGCCTCCTAGCAGCAGAAAAACAGTCTGTTGCTATTGATAATATTAATTTGCTAAGCAAGCAGCCGATGCCACCGCTTCAAACTGATTACTCACCAATTTTCTCGAATCGAGCATTTGTATTGGGGGTAATGAACATAGCATCACCATAACTAAAGAAGCGGTATTTTTGTTCAACGGCTTCTTTATATGCATTCATGGTGTTTTTGTATCCAGCAAACGCAGAAACCAACATAATCAATGTCGATTCCGGTAAGTGGAAGTTGGTGATCAGTGCATCTATCACCTGATATTCATACCCTGGATAAATAAAGATTTGGGTATCATCAAAAAATGGAGCAATTAAAGCATCTTGGCTCGCTTTTGCGGCACTTTCTAGCGACCGAACGGACGTCGTTCCAACAGCGATAACGCGATTACCTCTGGCTTTACAGGCTAAAACGGCATCGACGACCTCTTGTGGTACTTCTGCATATTCAGAATGCATAATGTGATCTTCGATCGTATCAACACGTACAGGTTGAAAAGTACCGGCTCCCACATGCAATGTTACAAACGCCATTTCTACGCCTTTTTGGCGCAATGCTTCAAGTAACGGTTCATCAAAGTGTAAGCCCGCCGTTGGTGCTGCAACAGCCCCTGGTTTTTCACTATATACGGTTTGATAAAGTTCTTTATCTGATTCTTCATCAGGACGATCAATATAAGGCGGGAGAGGCATATGACCAATTTGGTTTAGAATGCTTAATACATCACGTTCATCGTCAAAACGCAGTTCAAACAATGCACCATGACGCGCGACCATCGTCGCATTCACGCTTTCATCTTCGCCTAGCAGTAATTCAGCCCCTTCTTTTGGTGCTTTTGATGCCCTAACATGAGCGAGCACGCGGTGTTCATCCAACATACGCTCAATCAGAACTTCAATTTTACCACCGCTAACTTTGCGCCCAAATAACCGTGCGGGGATCACGCGAGTGTTATTGAACACCAGCAAGTCACCATGCTCCAATTTTTCTAGAATATCGGTAAAAACACCATGCGTGAGCTGCCCTGAGCCGCCATCTAGGCTTAATAAACGGCAAGCACTACGCTCAGCCTGCGGATAATGGGCAATCAGTTCTTCAGGTAATTCAAAAGTAAAATCGGAAACACGCATTGTATTGACATCAATCTAAAAAAACAGGCGACTAGTCTAGTGCCGCACTGACTTTGGCGCAAGAAATAAGCGCAAAATCGGACAAAAAACCACCATTTTTTAACAAATAATTTGTTAGCAAAAAATTCTGCGTACTATTTATCCATTCAAAGAATGAATTATTTCAATTTCAATAAACTTTTATAACAAATTTATTTCGACTTTTTTCTACTCGATAGGTATACCCATGAATTTCAAATTAGAGGAATTCTTTATTCCTCTGCCAAGTAATGTCCTGTGAGTTTCGAATTCAACATAATTACTGCTATAGTTTGAGCAATCAAAAAGTTAGCTAAGCTGCGTTGCATGTCCTATGGATTTCGAATCACAGGTAGGCAGCAAGTAAAGATATCCCGATGAGCATACATGAGTATGTGATTCGGGTGGCTTTACGAAGCTAACACCCCTGTGGTTTGAAAGACGACGGACATTTTAAAGTGAATTATTTAGCGCACCTCCACCTGGCCCATCTCGCTGACAGCTCCTTACTCGGCAACATCATGGCTGACTACGTCCGCGGTAACCCTGTGGGCCTTTACTCCCCCGAAATTGTCTCTGGTATCTTTATGCATCGAACTGTCGACCGCATTACAGATACTCACCCTTTAGTCAAAGAAGCTAAATTGTTATTTCGTGATGAATATCGCCGTGTTGCCCCCATAACATTGGATTTAGTTTGGGACCATTTTTTATCGCTGCATTGGTCAACTATTGAGCCATCAATACCTCTAGTAGACTTTGTACGTGACTGCCGAAAAATAATTGAGCCGCAGCTTTGTCATACCCCTGAAAAATTCCAGGAGTTAAATGAATATCTCTGGCCTCAACAGTGGCTAATACGCTATGCAGATAAAAATTATATTGGAAAATCACTGAGTGGGATGGCAAGAAGACGCCCCAAGCTCAGTGCGCTAAGTGGTTCATTTGATGATTTTTTATTGCAGTATGATGCGTTAGAAACTATTTTCTTTCAATTTTATCCGCAAATGATGGCTAATGCGCTGCAACATTTTTTTGTACAGACTGTCACAATTAACACAAAGGAATAAATTAAAGCTTGCACTTTAGTGGAATAAAACTATCTTATTGATATTAATTTGATAAACCAGTATTATTGATAGTTAAAACCTATCACAATAATCGGTTTAAATGACTTTATTGTCAAAAGATCTTTTTCTATTCTTTCAGAAGTCTAAATCCACACTATTTATCAGTGATTAAATAGACAGGACAAAAAACTTTAATTCAAACTCATAGGAGTAAATTATGGTTCTGGTAACACGTCAAGCCCCTGACTTTACTGCAGCAGCTGTTTTAGGTAACGGTGAAATCGTTGAAAACTTCAACTTAAAAAAACACATTGCTGGTAAACCTGCTGTCATCTTCTTCTGGCCAATGGATTTTACTTTCGTTTGCCCTTCAGAGCTGATCGCATTTGACCACCGCTATGAAGAATTCCAAAAACGTGGTGTAGAAATCATCGGTGTTTCTTTTGACTCTGAGTTTGTTCATAACGCATGGCGTCAAACATCCGTAGATAAAGGCGGTATTGGTGAAGTTAAATACCCAATGGTTGCTGATATCAAACGTGAAATCATGGCAGCATACGGCATCGTGCACCCAGATGCAGGCGTTGCCCTGCGTGGCTCTTTCCTCGTTGACAAAGACGGTATTGTTCGCCACCAAGTGGTTAATGACCTACCATTAGGCCGTAATATCGACGAAATGCTGCGTATGGTTGACGCGCTGCAATTCCACGAAGAGCACGGTGATGTTTGCCCAGCTCAGTGGGAAAAAGGCCAAGAAGGTATGAATGCATCTCCAAAAGGCGTTGCTGACTACCTTACTAAAAACTCTGCAAAACTGTAATTCGTTACGCGAGTTTTAGAAAAGCGGGCATCAAGCCCGCTTTTTACTTTTGTGAACCAAGTCTATCTTTTCTCTTCCTACTCGCAATTATTCCACTCAGTTAACAATTCTTAACTCAAATACTCAATGTTTTGTATTATTGTGTGCTATACATTAAAAACACAAATAATTAACAAACTATTCATATTGAATATTTGTGCGATAGAACAACTCAATTAACCCTAACTGGGAGATACGAATGATAAAAACATCATTACGCCCTGCGGTTCTATTTCTTTCCTTACTTGTTTCTAATCAGCTGTATGCCGCTTCTGAACCTGCCGTTGAAGCAAAAAAAGGTATGGTTGTTTCCTCCCAACATTTAGCATCACAAATTGGGGCTGATATTCTAAAATCAGGCGGCAATGCTATTGATGCCGCTGTTGCGGTAGGATATGCACAAGCCGTAGTTAACCCTTGCTGTGGCAATATCGGCGGTGGTGGCTTTATGACTATTCATCTAGCCGATGGCAAAGATTTATTTATTAATTTTAGAGAAACCGCGCCCGGTGCCGCTAGTGCAGATATGTATTTAGATAAAGACGGCAAACTAATCAAAGATGCGAGCCTATATGGCTACCTCGCGTCAGGTGTACCAGGTACCGTTAAAGGCCTAGACTATGCCTTAGAAAAATACGGTACGATGAGCCGCCAGCAGGTGATGGCGCCGGCTATTAAATTAGCAAGAGAAGGCTTTGTGCTGACTAGAGCGGATACTGATGTCCTCGACACCACGACAGAACGTTTTAAACAAGACCCTGAAGTCGCACGTATCTTCTTAAAACCGGATGGTCGTTCTTTCCAACCCGGTGACTTGTTAGTTCAGACCGATTTAGCTAACACCTTAGAAAAAATTGCCCAAAATGGCCCTTCTGCTTTTTACGAAGGAGAAATCCCCGAAATTGTTGAAGAAGCCTCTAAGAAAAATGGCGGCATCTTAACCGCAAAAGATTTTGCAGATTTTACTATCACAGATACAGCGCCTGTTAGCTGTACCTATAGAGGCTATCAATTTATTTCTGCACCACCACCAAGTTCAGGTGGAGTGACTATCTGCCAAACGCTTAATATCTTAGAAGGGTATGACCTCAAAGAAATGGGCTTTAACTCCGCGGACTATATTCATACTCTAACGGAAGCGATGCGCCATGCTTATATGGACAGAAATACCTTCCTCGGTGATCCTGAGTTTGTCGATAACCCAACGGAAAAGCTACTCAGCAAAGCCTATGCAGAAGAGTTACGCAAAGAAATCAAACCCAACCAAGCAACGCCATCCACGCAAGTTCAACCTGGAATAGGGCCTCACGAAAAACCGGAGACCACGCATTATTCTGTTGTTGATGAAAAAGGAAATGCGGTTTCAACTACTTACACGATTAATGGCCGCTTTGGTTCTGTCGTTATCCCTCCGGGGACAGGGTTCTTCTTAAACGATGAAATGGATGATTTTACAACGAAAGTTGGCGAGAAAAATTTGTATGGCTTAGTACAAGGGGAGCGCAACTCTATTGCTCCAGGTAAGCGCCCACTATCCTCGATGAGCCCGACTATCGTGACGAAAGATGGCAAAGTATTTTTAGTTCTCGGTTCACCCGGAGGCTCACGAATTATTTCGATTACGCTGCAAACCGCTTTAAATATTATCGACCATGGTATGCCACCACAAGAAGCCGTTAATGCACCGCGTATTCACCACCAGTGGCTCCCTGATGAGGTTTATTATGAGCAAAGAGGCGTTTCTAAAGACACCTTAGCACTACTCGATAAAATGGGTTACCAGATGGTTGAACAAACACCGTGGGGTGCCGCCGAGCTGATTATGGTCGCGATCCCTGAAGGAGCTGGTGTTAGTGCCAAATCTTCGGGTAATGATTCCGCTGTTTCAGGGAAAGTTCGCGAAGGTTTCATTTATGGCTCTAACGATGTACGTCGCCCAGCAGGGAGTGCTGTCGGTGTTGATTAATGGCCTAATAAAATAGAAAAAGGAGCTATTTAGCTCCTTTTTTGTAATTTCAATTAATTACACTTGCTTATGCTGTGCAGCAGGTGACACAAACTTATCGCATAAAATAGCCACGACCATCACAACAACAGTTGGTAATACCCAGACTAAGTCTTGTTTATACAGTGGCATTGCTGTCATCCATTCAGGAATATAACCTTTAAGATGGTCTGACGCTTTTACGGCACCGATTAAACCGACGACAAAGCTAACTAACATTGTCGGCGCAATCACTATCGTTGGGTTTTTCCACCACTTCAAAGTAAAGCTTAATAAAATTAAGACAATACAAGGTGGATAAATTGAAACTAGCACGGGTAATGAGAAGGCGATTAACTTACTCAAACCTAAATTTGAGATCACCATGGAGAACACACCCAAGATCAATACCAGTTTACGGTAAGAAATCGGTACATAGCGGCTAAAGAACTCGGCACAGGCACAAGTTAAACCCACGGCAGTTACCATACAGGCAACAAAGATTAATACCGCAAGGAAGAAGCTACCGTAATTACCAAAAGTATACTGAACATAGGTATGTAAAATATCAGCGCCATCAGCAGGGTTTGGAATTAACGAACCGCTATTCTCACCAAGCTTAAACAAGGACAAATAGACCAGAGTTAATAATACCCCTGCAATTAACCCTGCCCACATAGTGTAACGGGTTAATAGTGAAGAGTTTTCGATACCCCTTGAACGCGCCGCATTAACAATAACGATACCAAATACCATAGCACCAAGGGTATCCATAGTTAGATAACCATTGATAAAGCCATTCGAGAAAGCCATCTCACGGTATTCTATTGTAGAAGGGATCGGATCCCCCGCAGGCCACATGACAGCCGCAATACCCAAAATAGCCAAGGCTAACATTTTTACAGGTGCTAAAATGTGCCCAACGCTATCGAGCAGTTTTCCGGGATATAGTGAAATACCGATAACTAGAACGAAGTAAACTACGCTGTAGATAAGTAACAGCATATCGGACTCACCACCGAATAAAGGTGCGATACCGACTTTATAGGATACAGTCGCCGTTCTTGGCGTTGCAAATAGAGGCCCTACAGACAAATAAGCAACAACCGCCAATAGTAACCCTGCCGTTTTGCCAACGGGTGTACTGAGCGCTTCAATGCCCCCACCCACTTTAGCTAGCGCAATAACGGTTAAAACAGGTAAACCCACGCCTGTAACCAAAAACCCTAGTGCCGCAGTCCAAACTTGTTCCCCTGCCTGCAAGCCAACCATGGGAGGAAAGATAATGTTTCCTGCCCCTACGAATAACGCAAAAGTCATAAAGCCTAATGCGATGATATCTCTTGATGATAAACGATGAGCCATATTATGTTATTTTTAAGTGACAAAATAGAAAATTATGGGTTTACACTTAGCAACCCTTTGAAATATATATAGCGAGATAGAATTCTGATAAACATACTGTTAACAATATAAAAAAGCATGTTTGTTTGTATCATACGAAATGAAAAGTCAAAAAACAGAAAAATTCGCCAATAACTGACAACAAGTAGAACTTTTATAGGGCAAAAAGGCAATAGCAAACCGAAAAACAAGAATAAATAACTAAACTAATTTTCAGAACTAGTGATTACTTTCAGTAAAATCCCAATACTCGTTATATGCTTTGCTCGAAAAATGAACAACTCGTCTTTTTCTGGTGATTAAAATTGATTATTTAACAGAATATATAATTAATGTGATAGCAATAATCAGCATTAAATATATATGTTTTGAATTTAATACAGGTATGGATTGATAAATAGAAATAATCCACTTTATTAATATTTTGATTATATTAACAAAGTGGAATTATTTACCCATTTTTAAGTTTTTTGTCATCAACAATAAATACTGGCGGTAAAGTAAATGAAAACTCACTCCCTTTACCTAATTGACTTGTTACCACCAATTGGCTGCTATGGTGCTGTAATGCATGTTTAACAATAGCCAACCCAAGGCCGGTACCTCCACCGCCTTGGCGGGAGCGTGCTTTATCTACCCGATAAAACCGTTCTGTCAAACGAGGAATATGCTCTGTAGGTATCCCTTGCCCGTTATCTCTCACACTAAAGCGAGCACCCTGACCATTTCTTTGCCATTCAACCCAAATTTTGGTGCCTTCTGGCGTATGGCTGATTGCGTTATAGACTAAATTCGCCACTGCACTTCGTAATTGTTCTTCATTACCATGGACACGCAATTTTTCATCAACATGAAATTCAAACTGGTGGCGCCCTTGGCTTAAACTTAACGCTTCTTGCTCAATCATTTTGAGAATGACAGGGATATTCACTTGCTCATCAAGGTTAATTTGAGGAGCAATTTCTATACGTGATAACTGCAAAAGCTGTTTAACCAAGTTATCCATACGATGAGTTTGCTCTTGCATGACATGCAGTGCTTTTTTATTGGCCGCAGTGACATTTTCTTGGTCATCCATGACCTCAAGGTAGCCTTGAATGACAGTAAGAGGAGTTCGTAATTCATGGCTTACATTCGCAAAGAAGTCCCTACGGGCCTTTTCCAAACGGCGTTTTTCTGTCACATCTCGAGCTACCATCAATAACTGCCCTTCGGTATACGGCAAGATACGAAATTCAACAATTTCACCACTATTGAGCTCGATAGTCAGCGCTTGGTCATAACGCTTAATGGTGAAGTATCGGCTAAAATCTGGGTAACGTAATAAATTAAAAATATGTTGGCCATTATCTTCAGGCCAACGGAAACCGAGTAAAGCCTGCGCATGACGATTACACCAGAAGATATTCCCTTCTGTTGTCATCATAACCACAGCATCAGGTAGTGATTCTGCGCCACTACGAAACCGTTTAATTAACTGGCCTAGCTCACGACGGCGTTTACGATTACGTTGTTGCATCTGGTAGATGCCATAAAATATCGGTTCCCACCCTCCTTTCCCCTCGGGTGGTAACATGCTTTTATCGAGCCACAACCAGTAAGAGAGTTTAAGTAAGTTATACCCATGCCATATCAATGCAGCAAGTAGCGATATCACTAATAGCCACGCTAGGTGGCCAATAAAAACCGATAAGATAAGGGCGGGTAAGATAAATAAAAACAGCCCCCAAATCAGCTGCTTAATCGATAAACGTTCAAGCACGCATGCCTCTCCCTTTGTGGTTTTTAGTAACGGATAGAAAAACGATAACCTGTACCGCGTACAGTTTGTACCATTTTATCATGACCTTCCGTCTCTAGTGCCTTTCTTAACCGCCGAATATGGACATCAACGGTTCTATCTTCCACATACACATTGGCTCCCCATACATAATTTAGTAGCTGTTCTCTACTATATACGCGTTCAGGGTGAGTCATGAAGAAATGCAGTAATTTATATTCAGTTGGCCCCATATCGATAGGGATTTCATTGCTGGTCACACGATGAGAAGTAGGGTCTAACGTTAACCCATTCATTTCAATAATATCTTCTGTCGCCATTGGTGAAATACGACGTAAAATTGCCTTTACCCGAGCGATTAATTCCTTTGGTGAAAACGGCTTAATCAGATAGTCATCCGCGCCAACTTCCAAACCTTTTACGCGGTCTTCTTCTTCTCCTCGTGCGGTTAACATCATGACAGGAACGTCACGTGTTGCGCTATCACGCTTCATATGCTTAATTACTTGGATTCCAGATCCCCCTGGGATCATCCAATCCAGTAGTACGAGATCGGGTAGAGGGTCAACGAGTTGTGCAATCGCACTGTCATAATCATCAGCTTCAATAGGCTGAAAACCATTCTGTTCTAATACAAAACAAACCATTTCTCGGATGGGCGCTTCATCTTCAACAACTAGAATGCGTCTTGCCATGATTGTTCCTGTAAAATTAAGAAGACATTTAAAATGTGAAAGCATTATGCGTCACTTTTATGACAGAATTATGAATATCAATGAGCAAAACTCATATTAATCTTTATTTTAGCGGTTAAATGTCATTTAAGTGAAATATTTCCGCAACATGGTAATAAAGCCGCAAACATCCCTCAACGAGTTATCTGGATCAGGTATACTCAGTTATCGAACGCTCGTGCACATTATTGTTGATAGGAATTGATAGCTCATGCGCATTATTCATACTTCAGACTGGCACCTTGGTCAGTATTTTTTTACCAAAAGCCGTGCGCCTGAGCACCAACATTTCTTGAATTGGCTCGTTGAACAAGTGGAATTACATCACGTTGATGCAGTCATCGTTGCTGGTGATATCTTCGATACAGGCTCTCCGCCTAGCTATGCACGTGAACTGTACAACAAATTTATTGTTGATTTACAAAAAACAGGCTGCCAATTAGTCATTTTAAGCGGTAATCACGACTCAGTTTCTGTACTCAATGAATCAAGTGCTCTACTTCGTTACTTAAATACACAAGTCATTACGTCGGGAAGTGAGCCCCATGTTGTTACCTTAGTCAATAAACAGGCTCAACCTATTGGTTTAGTCTGTGCCATTCCTTTTTTACGCCCTCGAGATATTCAACTAAGTATTGCAGGGCAAGATATTGAAGAGAAACAACGCTCGCTGCAAACAGCTATTCATGATCATTACCAAGCCAGCTACCAACTCGCGCTAGAACAGCGAACCGCTTTGGGGCTGGATATTCCAATTATTGCAACAGGCCATTTAACTGTTGTCGGCGCAGCCTTAACTGACTCTGTACGAGATATTTATATTGGTACGTTAGATGCGTTTCCTTCAGGGGCTTTTCCCCCCGCTGACTATATTGCCCTTGGCCATATTCACCGGCCCCAAGTGATTGGAGGACAAGAAAATATTCGCTACTGCGGTTCACCTATTGCATTGAGCTTTGACGAAACGACACAACAAAAAAGTGTCTGCCTTGTTGAATTCAGCGGAAGTGAATTGACTCAAATCACACCACTGGAAATCCCGATTATTCAGCCATTACAAAGTATTAAAGGCTCCTTAAACCAAATAGAACAGCAATTAGAGATATGGAAAGATTACCAAGGTGATAAACCGATTTGGCTTGATATTGAAGTTGCTTCACAAGATTACCTCGCCGATATCCAACAACGTATTGAAGCTTTGACACAAGACCTCCCAGTCGAAGTCGTAATACTACGCCGTGCACGCAAGCAAATACAGGGACAAAGCCAAACCTTGGCCAATGAAACATTGAGTGAACTCACCGTAGAAGACGTTTTTTTACGCCGCCTTGCTCAAGAGTCTTTAGAAGATCCTGAGCGTGAACAGCGTCTATTCCAGCTATTTCAACAATCTTATGACGCAGTGCAACTGAGCAAGGAAAGTTAATATGAAAATTTTAAGTTTACGTTTAAAAAATATTAACTCTCTTAGAGGTGAATGGAAAATTGATTTCACTGAAGAGCCATTTGCTAGCAATGGCCTGTTTGCCATTACGGGTGCCACTGGTGCAGGGAAAACAACCTTATTGGATGCGATTTGCCTCGCGCTTTATCACCGAACACCGCGTTTAAAAACCATTTCTAATGCACAAAATGAACTGATGACTCGCCATACAGGGGAATGCCTCGCGGAGGTAGAGTTTGAGGTCAAAGGTAAAGCTTATCGAGCCTTTTGGAGCCAACGACGGGCTGGAGGGAAACCTGATGGCAATTTACAACAGCCTAAAGCGGAGCTTGCAACGGTTGCTGATGGTAAAATATTGACCGTAAAAATCACAGAAATAAAAGAATTAGTGGCGCAAATAACAGGGCTTGATTATGAGCGTTTTACTAAATCCATTTTACTCTCCCAAGGGGACTTCGCGGCTTTTTTAAATGCCTCTGAGAAAGAACGCGCTGATTTACTTGAAGAAATTACAGGCACCGAAATTTATAGCCAAATTTCAATTTATGTTTTTAATCAACACAAGCAAGCCAAAATTGACTTAGATTTGCTAAAAGCAAAAGCGCAAAACATTAATTTACTCACAGAAGTAGAACATCAAGAATTATTGGTACAGCAAAACGATTTGCTTGAACAAGAAGCACAAACCAAGCAACAGCGTGCTCGCCACCAACAAGGGGTTAATTGGTGGCAACAATATCATCAACTCACCCAGCGCATGCAATCACTTGATGAAGAACTCAAAAAAAACGAACTTGAGTTCCAAGCCGCGCAACCTCAATTAAAAAGATTAGCTGATAGTGCCCCTGCGGAATCCCTTCGTCCATTATGGCAGGAAGTTGAACGACAACAGCAACAACTCACTGAATACACGAATAAACAACACCATTTGAAACTTAGCTTGCAAACCCAACAAACTGAGCGCGCCCCACTGCAAGAAAAGTTGTTTAAATCGCAATCCGAGTATCAACAACACCTTGATTTTGCCAAACAACAACATCAATTGATTGAAGAAACAGTCAGGCCTCTTGATAACCAAATTGCACAATTGAAACAGCAACAATCTGAAATTAAACAGCAAATTGAACAACAACAAATCACTCTTCAGCAAAAGCAATGCTTAGTTAGTGAAACGCAAAGTCAGATCCAAAATGCGTACATTGAGTTAAAAAAACACAATATATTCCTAGAAGAACACCCAAAAGACGCTGAGCTCAGTTCACAAATAGGCAGTTGGCAACAACAAGGCCATTTTATTTTCGAATTAGCTGATAAACTGGCCAGCTTGCACGAAAAACAACAGATACTTTCAAATGAAGTCGAGCAGTTACAGCGGCAACAGCAGCAGCAAACAGAGAAATTATCCCAAAAACGTCTCGAGTTAGAGCACAGCACTGTAGCGTTCAAAAAACAAGAAGAAATCTACAAGCGAAACCAAGAAAAACATGACATTAACACCATCAATCAACACATTGAACAGCTACAAGCACGTTTGCAACATGCTAAGTTATTGCCATTAATATTATCTCAATGCCTTAATGCGCAAACGCAAAAACAGAAACAGCTCCAAAAAGATGTTGAATTAGCGCAAGATATCATCACTACGCAAAAAGCGTTGAGCCTTGCGGTAACACATATTAATGAATTGACCCCACTCATCAAACTAACCAATGATAAATTACAATTAGAACAAAAAATTGTCAGCCTAGAGCATGAGCGCCAGCAACTAATAGCAGGTAACCCCTGCCCATTATGTGGTTCAACAGAACACCCGGCAGTTAACGATTATCAATCAATCCATCTCAGTGAAACACAGCAACAACTCATTGAACTAACAAATAAACTCGACCAATTAAAACAACAACAAACCCAGTTAGAATCACAACTTCACACACAAAAACAACGTCAAAACGAAAATTTACAGCAACAGCAGCAAATCAATGAACAATTCGATGTATTTAACCAACAGTGGCAAAAGACATGTGAGCAAGCACTCACACCTGAGTTGGCCCAAAATGAACAAGCCGTTACGCTCTTTGTTAATCAATTAACAGAGCAATTGGCGACGCAACAGAAAATAGTTGTGGATATGGCTGCTCTTGAGCGTGAATACCAGCAAACCAAACATCATTTACACGAACAACAAGCAAGCTTTACCCAGTTGCAATCAGACCTGTTATTAGTCGAAGAACGCTTAAAAAACCAAACACAACAACATGATGAGTTGCAAAAAGAACAGAGCCAATTCCAACAACGTAAACAGAGACAAATAGAGCAGTGGCAATCTACCCTAGCGCCATTTAACTTAAATGTGCCAGATAAAGATAAGTTCGATGAATGGGTTCTCGATATTACTCAGCGAAGTGAGCGTTTTAATAACCAAAAAATGGCGGCGCAAACACTTAGCCAACAAATTGAGGTCAATTATGCCACATTAAAAGTTGAGTCAGAGCAACTCAATATTCTCAATCAACAAATTGAACAAGAAAGAAATCGCCTTAAACAAATTGAGTTAGGTTTAGAGCAAAAAACAGCGCAACGAAAAACACTGCTTTCTGGCTTAGCTATCAGCCAATTTATTCAGCAGTTGAATGACAAACAAACCATACTTTTCCAAACTCAGGAACAATTAAGCAAACAACTCAATGAGGTTGATAAAACCATCGCATCGATGAATGGAAGTTATCAAGAGCTCATTGACGCCTGTGAAAAAACAAAACTGGCGCAAATACAAGCTAATACCCTGTTTACTCAAGCACTTATGGATAGCCCATTTCGTCATCAACAAGCTTTCCTTGATGCGTTAATCAGCCATGAAGAAAAACAACAATTAGAAGCACTAAAACAACATATTAACCAAGCTCGCATACAGTGTGAAACGCGTTATAAAGAGGGGTTGCAGGCTATTGAAGCACTGAATCAACAGCGTATCACTGATTTTTCAGCGCTTAATGAAACGCAATTACAAACAATTGTTACTCAGTTCGATGAAGAAATTAAGCAAATAAACCAAAAACAAGGCCAGATAATTAACCAGCTCAGTACAGACAAGCAACTGCGCCATCAACAACAAGATTTGCTGCAACAAATAGAAAAAAGCCAATTAAGTTATGATGACTGGAGCTATCTCAGCTTACTTATTGGTTCTGCTGAAGGAGATAAATTCCGACGTTATGCGCAGGGCTTAACTTTGGACTGTTTAGTTTCTTTAGCAAATCAACAGCTTGAGAAACTTCATGGCCGCTATTTATTACAGCGTAGCCACCAAGCAAACCTTGAATTACAAGTTATTGATGGCTGGCAAGCGGATAGCATTCGAGATATTAAAACCCTTTCGGGTGGGGAAAGTTTTTTAGTGAGTTTAGCGTTAGCTTTAGCGCTATCCGATATGGTAAGTCACCGTACACAATTAGAATCGCTCTTTTTAGACGAAGGTTTTGGTACTTTAGATGCAGAAACGTTAGATATTGCCCTTGATGCATTAGAAAGTTTAAATGCATCTGGCAAAACTATTGGCGTAATTAGCCATGTGGAAGCAATGAAAGAACGTATTCCCGTCCAAATTGCAGTGAAAAAAGGCAATGGGCTTGGCTTTAGCGAACTTCCCGCACAATATCGCATCACCTAACTCAATTTAGTGACCATTCAGGGTGGGAAATTTCCCCACCCTGATGATTAAATCGCCTCTAATGCTAATTCCAATGCATATTTAAGGTCATTCACATTTTCAATACCTATAGATAGACGAACTAAATTATCACTAATACCGATTTGCTCTCTGACCTTTTGAGCAACACCTGAATGAGTTGTCGATGCCGGATGGCTAGCGAGCGACTCAGTTCCCCCTAAACTAACCGCTAATTTAAAGATTGCTAAGTTGTCTAGAAAACGAAATGCATCCGCCTCATTATTCCCTACATTGATAGAGAAAGTTGAACCCGCTCCTGTACATTGTTTTTGATAAACTTGATGCTCTACACTCGCTTTCGGAAAAAAAGCAGGAAAATGCACTTTACTGACTTTAGGGTGCTGATGGAGATATTCAGCTAATACTTTTGCACTCTCATTTGCCCTTTCCATACGTAATTGTAATGTTTCTAACGACCGCCCTAACATCCAGCTAGAGTGAGGGTCAAGCTGTGTACCGATGGCATTACGTTGAGCTTTTACTTTCTTGACTAGCTTCTGACTTCCAACCACCGCACCTGCGACTAAGTCTGAATGCCCTCCCACATATTTAGTTAGTGAGTACACACTCAAATCTGCACCTAACGACAAAGGCTTTTGAAACACAGGCCCTAGCAACGTATTGTCGCAAATGACTAACGGAGTTTGCCCATTTTGCTTCGCAGCTATCTGCTTAGCCACATGGCTAATTAATTCAATATCAACAAGTGTATTCAATGGGTTAGATGGTGTTTCAATATAGATAGCCGCAATTTTTTGCTCTTTCCCGACTCGATTAGCAACTTCTAAGATGGATTTCTGCTCGTACCCATTTTGAAATGGAACCGAAGTTATTCCGAAACGAGCCAACGTGTTTAAAAATAGGGTTTCAGTTCCACCATAGAGTGGCTGAGAGTGGAGTAGTACATCACCCGGTTGCAATACTGCCATTAAGCAAGTTGTAATTGCCGACATACCGGAAGAAAATAGCGCTGCGCTTTCTGCACCTTCATACAGGGCTAGTCTATCTTCAACAATCTCACTATTTGGGTGGTTAAAACGTGAATACACCAGTCCTTGTTTCTGGTTTTCGCTTGTTTGTGTGCGCCCACTAACTAAATTAAAAAAATCTTTTCCTTCCTGAGCAGTTTTAAATACAAATGTAGATGTCAGAAAAACAGGCGGTTTAATTGATCCTTCTGAAAGCTTAGGGTCATACCCATAACTCATCATTAAAGTTTCTGGGGATAATTCTTTACCTTGTAAATCCTTTTGATAGCTTTGTTCTGACATTTTTAGCTCCAATACGGTTTATCATCATATCTCTAACGACTCGATTACTCAGATAATATTGTTATTACTTATTATTTGCTCATATTCCTTAGGATAAAAGCGACGAGTTACTGTTAAATGGGAACGCAAACGCCCTTTAATGACATTTTTTCCAAGATTAGTAAATAATGGGTTTAATGGATCGCTATCCGGCCCTAACGCTTGTTGTGCTAAATAATGGGGTAAATTTAATAATGGGACTTCTTCCGCAAAAATATTTGGTGTAATAAAATAAGCAATGGAATAGCGGGAATGACTATTTTTACGCCTAACAACTTGATGAACATTCGCACGTAAATAGCCATTAGTGGCTAATTCAAATACTTCTCCAATATTTACCACAAATGCATTTTCCAAAGGTTCAACATCTATCCAACCAGCATCAGTTTCAACTTGTAGCCCCCCACTATTATCCTGCCATAATAAGGTTAAAATTCCCGCATCTTTGTGCGCTCCAACCCCTTGCTCCCCTTCATTATTATCTTCCCTTGCCGGATAATGAATAAGTTTTAATAAATGTTGGGCAGGGTCGGCAATAATTTCATCAAAGCTATTTTCAGGCAATTCTAATGCAACTAAAAATGCTTTAATTAATTTTACCGCAATGGTTCGCATTTCACGTTGCCACGCAAGTGCTTGGGGTTTAAGTTCAGGTAAGGATTGTGGCCATTGGTTTGGCCCATGTAAATTAAACCAGATAGGGTCATCTTGATTAAGTTGTAATGCCGGTAACTCTTCGCCAATATCAATCTGTTCACGGTAATCTGGCTGGCTACGAGTGCTCTCTTCAGTGGATGCCGTGTACCCTCGAAAATGCTTTGAGTATTCCATCGAGATACTTTCTTTTTCGCTTTGAGGTAAGGCAAAAAATTGCTTGGTTGTCGCTAATAATTGCTCTCGGGTGCCAACGGAAATATTATGCCCAACGAGATAAAAAAAGCCAATTTCCCTGGCAATAAAGCGCAATTTTTTATAGAAACTCTCTCGTGTTTCAGGGTTTTCAAGCTCATGTAAATCAATAATAGGTAATTGTGTGATAGACATATTAATCGGCCTTTTTAAATATTTATTTAAATAATGAATAAAATTCACGATATATTTATCACTCGATTAAATACCACATCTGATATTACTAAAAATAATTTAAAACTATATCGATATAACTTTTTGAATATTTTAGCCTCATATAACTAAAAAGAAAAAATGTGGAAAAAATATTATTTATAAAGCGTTATTTTTATTTGGTTAGATACTGATAACAAAACCAATTAGAGATCATCAAATGAAAAAACTACCTGCAGTGTTATTGTCTTTGTCGTTAACGGCCTTGGTGGCATGTTCCCAAGAAGAAAGCACTAACGAAACAACAGAGTCACAAAAAGCAGCATCACAAAAAATTGTTATTGGTAGCCACGGTAGTGATGCAGATATATGGCAATTTATTGCTCAATCACCGGAAGCTAAAAAAGCCAACCTCGATATTGATGTCAAAATTATTGATGATGGAATAACACTTAATGTCGCCACTATTGACGGAGATGTTGATGTTAATGCATTTCAATCTTGGGGCTTTTTAAAAGATTTTAATAAAAGTCATAATAACCAATTAACCGCAATTTCAACCACCTATTTTGAGCCAATGGGCATATATTCGGTAAAGCATAAAAAATTGGCTGATTTACCTCAGCAATCTATCGTTGCCATTCCTAACGATGCCGCCAACCATATACGTGCACTTAAATTACTTGAAAAGTCAGGGTTAATTGCATTAAAACCTGATTTCAACCAAGCCACAGGGTCTACTAATGATATTGTCTCGAACCCTAAGAACTTAGTGTTTAGGCAAATAAAATATGCTCATGGCCCAAGGGCATTACCTGATGTTGATATCGCAGTCATCGGTAATACAGCTGCACAAGAAGGTGGGTTAAATGTTTTAACTGACTCGTTATTTAGGGAAGAAAATGATGAGACTATTATCAATAATATCAATTTATTAGTCGTTAAAACAGATAACAAGGATAACCCCAAATTTGCCAAATTAGCAGAACTGTACCACACTGAAGCGGTAAGAAAGTACATCATTGATAATTTTGGCGGAACTAAAATCGAAATAACCAAAAATGTTAGTGAACTCAATTAAGTAAAACTAGTTATCATTCTTGCCTAGCAGGGTTACGCCTCTAGCTAGGCTCTTTCATTTCCCATATTCCTCCCCCTTTTATACTCAATTATTTTCTATGCATATTATTCATTAGTGTTTATTAATGTGGTTTTTTGCTATGAATCATCGCTAAAAATAAAAATAACCTATTGATTTTAAATCAATTAAATCCAACCCTTAACTTGGCGCAAAAATTTGAACCTTATCGTTAAATTTTTTTTCTATGATTTTTTATTCCCCACGTTATAGTAATAATCATTGAAACACACTACGGCTTCTAAGATTTATTCAATAACATGCCGTGCGCTAATGAAAAGCTAGGAGACTAAAATGTCTAACGCATTTATCGAAATGATTAAAAATCGTCGTACCATTTATAACCTCGGCGATGCTTTACCTGTATCAGAAGAACACGTCACGAAATTAATTAAAGAAGCAGTTAAACATTCACCATCATCATTTAACTCACAAACATCTCGTGTCGTAATTTTATTTGGTGCTGAACACAAAAAATTATGGAATATGACCAAAGAAGCACTACGTAAAATTGTTCCTGAGCAAGCCTTCGCTGCAACAGAACAAAAAATTGATAGCTTTGCTGCAGGTGCCGGTTCTATTCTGTTTTTTGAAGACCAAGACATCGTAAAAGGCTTACAAGAGCAATTTCCTTTATATGCGGATAACTTCCCAATTTGGTCTGAACAAGCCAGTGGTATCGCTCAATTCGCAGTCTGGACTGCATTATCACAAGAAAATATTGGTGCATCTTTACAACACTATAATCCACTGATTGATAATGACGTTCAAGCAGCATGGAATGTGCCTGCTAACTGGATATTACGCGCTCAAATGGTATTTGGTTCTATTAATTCACCAGCAGGTGATAAAGACTTTATGGACGATGATGTTCGTTTCAAAGTTTTCAAATAAGCTGAAATAATACTAAAATTTTAAATAATCCCCTCGTAATATACTTACGGGGGGATTTTATTTATATCATATTATTAAAGTGCATAGCTTAATGTCATCACTTATGATTTCCACCATTTAAAATATAATAATAACTTATTCTAAATTAATCTGCGCTATCAACAAAACATATTTATTAAAAATACTTTATCGAAATAAATATAAATATTTACAATTACACTGTTATTATTACACTTTCATTACCACTTGATCATTAATTGATCAGAAGAAATTAAACAAATAGATAAATTGATACTTATCAACGAATTAATCAATCACCCCACTAAACTCTAAGTATATTTTCATTTTTAGTTTTGCATTATGGATATTTGAACTACACTAAAAGTGAAAGCACAAAAACACGCTTCATCGTGTAACGTGTTATTAAGGGGGTGGACTATGAAAGGTTTATCTTTACTAACATCTGTTGTTGCTATAATCATTTCAAGTTGTTCTTTCACCTATGCAGGCAATAATTCATCAGGAGGTACAATTTCATTTACAGGTTATATCTATGAGCCACAATGTTCAGTCAATGTTGAACATAAAGAGCAAGTTAATGTTAAATGTTACCGGAAAGGTAAAGACATCTCGATAACCCGTTCCTTAAAAGAGGGCCAAAAGATAGAGTCTGAATATGTTAAAGTAGAATATGATAAATATTCTAAATTACCTATGTTGAATGTTTTTTATGAATAGTAATATGATGCCTACATTAAATTATAACCGCTCGGGGTATTAAACTTTAAAAGTGATGTTTATATTCCGAGCACTATTTTCCCTTATTATCCTCACTTCGCGTCTTTTCCTCTAAAAAATCGCCTCCCAAACCTATCAGTTAGCCATTAAAAAGCCCACCCGTAGGTAGGCTCGAATAATACAAATACGTTAAAATTACTTCTCAGTTAAGTCTATTTGATAAATAGCGAAACCAATATCATCAGTACCGATTTGTTTCATCGGATACTGTGCATTTTCTTTGATAAAGTTTGCAGCCTTTTCACTTGGTGCTGTTTCAAAGCGAACATCCAGTTTTTTGTCTGTTTTAATTGGTGTGAATGACCAATTATTAGCCGCTTTAGTCGCAATTTGTCCTTTATCTTTAGACTCTTTAGCAATATAAGCCGCTAAAATAGAACGGTTTTCATCCGGAGATGCAAATGCAACATTATTATCACCTGTTCCCGCAAATTTACCGCCGTAGCCACGGTAGTTATTCGTTGCCACTAAGAAGGTGGCTTTTGGATCAATCGGCTTACCTTGATAGGTGACATTTTTGATTCGGTTAGCATCTTTGTTGACAGTTTGGCAATCAACATCGTATTTCGCTGGTTGAGTCAAGTCGATTTGATAATTTACACCACTAATTGTATCAAAGTTATAAGTTCTGAAACCATTCCAATTCAATAAGTTTTGTGGTGCTGTTGATTGTGGGTTGATTTGATTGAACATTCCCGCTGAACATTCTAACCATTCGACGACATCCGCACCGGTCGCTTTAACCACAACCAACGTATTTGGATATAAATATAAGTCAGCAGCATTACGGAAGGTTAAATCACCTTTTTCGACCTCAATGAATTCAGTTGGTGAATTTTTACGACCGCCTGCCTTAAATGGTGCTGCGGCTGCAAGAACCGGTAAATCAGCCAGATCAGGGTCACCTTGAATAAAGTTTTTGGTGTAATCGATTTGGGCGTCATTCACGATTTGTACAGTTGGGTCGCTTTGAACCAATGCTAAATAGCTGTACATGTTTTCGGATGCTTTACCGATATGTTTCCCAACAAATTTACGAGTATCTTGGTGTTCTTGCTCAATAATTTTTGCGAGGTCGCCATCGCGTTCAACCAAGGCTTTCTTATTTGGTTTGTCATAGACAGGACGTGCATGAGCGGTTGCATCAACTACTTTCCAAGCACCATCATCATTATTGACCACTAAATCAACAACACCTAAATGATCACCCCACTGCCCTGGCATGACGGCTGGCACGCCATTAACAGTCCCTTTCGCAACATCAACACCCTTGATATCACTGAAATCTTTGCTTGGGAACACACCGTGTGAGTGGCCAAACATAATCGCGTCAATACCCGGAACTTCGCTGAGGTAATAAACTGAGTTTTCAGCCATTGCTTTATATGGCTCTTGCGAGAAACCAGAGTGAGGGATCGCAACAACTAAATCTGCTCCCTCTTTTTTCATTTGAGGTACAAATTTTTTCGCGGTTTCAGTAATGTCATTAACTAATACTTTGCCTTCTAAATTTGGTTTATCCCAAATGAGAATTTGTGGTGGAACAAAACCAATATAACCAATCTTGATGGTGTGTGTTTTGCCGTCTCTATCTTTAACCGGTGTATCGACAATAATGTATGGGTTAAAGTAGTTTTTACCTGTTTTCGCGTCGATAATATTGGCATTAATGTATGGGAATTTTGCGCCATCAATCGCTTTGTGTAAGAACTCTAATCCAAAGTTAAACTCATGGTTACCGAAGTTACCTACGGTGTAACCCATAGTATTTAAAAGTTTATGTGCCGGGTGAGATTCACCGTCTTTTAAACCTTCACCTACTATATAGTCTGCTAATGGGCTACCTTGGATTAAATCTCCGTTGTCCACTAATACTGAGTTTGTTGCTTCTTGTTTAGCGGCTTTAATTAATGTCGCGGTACGTACGTAACCAAATTGCTCTGTCGGCTTGTCTCTATAATAATCAAAGTCAACGAGGTTGCTGTGAACATCCGATGTTTCCATTACGCGTAAATCAACCGTTGCTGCGTTCGCATTAAATGCGACTAACATAGCAAGTGTTGAAAGTTTTAATACTTTATTCATGTAATCCCCTTAGTTGCCATTTTTGAGAGAAAATTGCCTCTCAAATTTGAGTACCTATCCTGTAAAATTGAACAAATAAACAACAAAAATAGCGTTAAAATTTTACACTATGTGCATGACGTCAATTTTTAATGATAATACACTGCAAACACTAACCATTTTTTGTGACTAAATCACGGTTTTCATCTTTTTATTGGGCTTGATTTTTATATAGCTCACAAAAATGAATTAATGATGACAAATTCACCCAAAATAATTGAAATTATCTTGTCGAGGTATTGTGAATATTTTTTGAAGTAAAAAAAGAATTGTGATTTATATCACTTAATACAAAGTAAACTTATTTTGATTAAAAAACCACAATTCGTTACATAAATAAAATAATCAATCTTACTTATCAAATTTGATTTAATAAATATATTTATTAAATCATCTTCAATTAATTAAAATTTAATTTAAGTAAAAAAAGATGATTATTTAAGCATTAAAATATCAATATTATTTTCTAACTTATGTGTACCATAACTAGGCGAAAATAAGATAATTTGTCGTTTTCTCCTCAAAGTAAACTACATTTTTTTTAAATAATTCAAGTTGTGGCAAGGCGGAAAAATGAGGTCATTTCAAGGAACATACATAAGTATGTGACTAGAGTGACTGAATGAAGCCAACGCAGCCACAGCTTGAAGTATGACGAAAAGATAGGAGCATACATTAGTATGTGACCCGAGTAGCCAAGCGCCGCCAACAACGCTACAGCGTAAATTAGGACGAAAATAGCCAAGCGGCTCCGCGCACCCCACTCGAATCGCCATGCACCGCTTTACGAATAGGCGTATCACACTCCCCACCAAATACCCATTGGCGGATCCTTGCTGGCAACGCTTCATATAAGTAATCGACATTGCTCATTCCGCCCCCTAGCACTATCACGTCTGGGTCTAACATATTAATGGCTTGTCCGAGGGCTTTTGCGAGGCGGTTGAGGTAATTTTCCAGTGCGATCTTGGCATATTTATCACCTGATTGTGCTAATTCGACAATTTCCATTCCCGTTTTTTGGCTTCCTGACATTTTCGCGTAATCCGCCATAAACCCTGTGCCTGAGACAAACAATTCCGTGCAACCTGTCAGCCCGCAATAGCAGTTTTCTGTTACTAGAAATTGCCTATCTTGCTCATCTTGCCATGGTAGAGGGTTATGACCCCATTCCCCTGCAACGCCATTTCCCCCTGAGTGCACTTGCCCATTTATTGCAATTCCTGCACCACATCCAGTTCCGATAATTACGGCAAACACGACTTTCTCGCCTGCTCCTGCACCATCAACGGCCTCAGAGACGGCGAGACAATTAGCGTCATTTGCCATTTTTACTTTACGGTTTAATAAATAACTTAAATCGGCATCGAACGGTCTGCCATTAAGCCATGTGGAATTGGCGTTTTTAACTCTTCCTGTCACTGGAGACAAGGTTCCAGGGATCCCAACACCAACACTGCCTGACAACCCCGTCGCCGTTTCTGCATCCGCCACTAAACTCGCGATCGCTTTAAGTGTCGCATCATAATCACCACGAGGTGTTGGAATACGTTTACGAAACAAAGTATTACCACTGTCATCCAATGCAATAACTTCAATTTTGGTTCCACCAAGGTCAATACCTATTCTCATTATGATGCTCTCTACTATTCAAGGGTTCTATGGTTATCATGGCTTGATTTGAGGAGTATTATCAATAGTTAGCTAATGAAATGATAGCAGCCCTCAACGTCAACGTATTTTTTTTCGCTTAATAACAGACAATTCGCTATCATAGCCCCCTGCTCTAACTGGCTATTTATCAACAAAGGTAGGTTTTTCATGTGGTTCAAGAATATATTGGTCTATCGCCTAAATCGGGATTTGGCACTCTCCGCAGATGATTTAGAGAAACAGCTTGCCGCCCTCGCCTATCATCCTTGTGGTAGCCAAGACATGATGCAAACTGGCTGGGTTTCCCCTATGAATGGTGGTGATGCATTGACGCATGCTGCGGGTAATCAAATTCTTATTTGTGCTAAAAAAGAAGAAAAAATGCTGCCATCTCCTGTAATAAAGCAAGAACTACAGGATAAAATTGAAAAACTAGAAGCTGAACAAGGGCGTAAATTAAAAAAAACCGAAAAAGACTCCTTAAAAGATGAAGTCGTCCATGCTTTACTCCCTCGCGCATTTAGTAAATTTAGTAAAACCTACATTTGGATCGATACTGTAAATCAATTAATTATTGTTGATGCCGCAAGTGCAAAACGCGCTGAAGACAATTTAGCCTTACTCCGCAAAAGCTTAGGTTCTTTACCTGTCGTTCCTCTGACTTTTAAAGACCCTATAGAGCTAACACTTACTGAGTGGATCCGTTCAGGCTCATTACCACAAGGCTTTGCTGTCATGGATGAAGCAGAGCTAAAAGCTATCTTAGAAGAAGGTGGTATTATCCGCTGTAAGAAGCAAGACCTAATTTCTGATGAAATCGCAAACCACATTGAAGCTGGCAAGCTCGTTACCAAACTGGCCTTAGATTGGGAAGAGCGTATCCAGTTCATGTTATCTGACGATGGTTCACTAAAACGCCTCAAATTTAGCGATACATTAAAAGACCAAAATGATGACATCGCCAAAGAAGACTACGCTCAAAAATTTGATGCTGATTACGTCTTAATGACCGGTGAACTCAGTGCATTAATCGCTCGCTTGATTGATGTCTTAGGTGGTGAAGCCGAACACTAAATTTGTTTCCATATCCTCTATTGCTCTCACAATGGCAACTAACACTTAAGTAAGTTGCCATCACTTTTTAGATCCCGCTTACATAGCCACAATTAAGTCATTGACTGGTTGTGAAATCTCTGGTTGATTGATTTATATCCATATCGCAAATTTCTGATATTTAATTATGTTCAACAACAATAATAAAAATAATCCATCACTGATGATTATGGTCAATATTCTGTCGAAGGAAATGTTATGAAAGAGCTCATCGAACCTGAATTAGATGAAAATTCACTGGTTACCCTACAAAAAGTCACTGCAGAAAATTTTTCTGAAATTTGCTTACTAAGTCATACACTTAGTGAGGCACAGCGTAATATGGTAGCAGATAACGCCTATTCCATGGTGGAAGCACAATTTTCTGATTGTGCATGGTATCGAGGCATATACGCTGATGATGTCCCTGTTGGTTTTATCATGCTGCATTCAGGGCTAGATGACGATGAGTTAGAATATGACGGCATTATGCTTTGGCGCTTTATGATTGCAGAACCCTACCAAAAACTGGGGTTTGGCCGAGAAGCTTTAGTTCAAGTCATCCAGTATTTAAAGAGAAAAGGTTATCCTCGCCTTTATAATAGCTGTGGTGAAGGGGAAGAAAGCCCATTTGAGTTCTACAAAAAGCTTGGTTTTGTTCCAACAGGCGCTTATATGGATGACGAATGTGAGTTGGTTCTAGATATTACTAATTGGCAAGAACAAGAAGAGTAATCGAACTACCACCTATACTAACCGTGTTCAATTTCCCGGTTTACCGACCGCTTTAATATTTACAGGGTATCACTAAGATACCCTATATAATTTGGGTTGTAACTAGGCGACAAGCGAACCGAGCCTTAGGAGCATGCAGTGTGATTAGGGAATAGGCGTAAGCCTATAAGTGCAGTCAACAACGCTACAGCACGAAGCATGACCAATACCAATACGCTAAATAGTTTGTGCTGTCGCAAGGCGGCAAATGCGTTAGACCCTAGGAGCATACACAAGTATGTGACTAGGGCTAACGCATGAAGCCAACGCCGCGACAGTGCAAAATATGACGCGTATTCGTTATTTTTGGATAAGATAACGAATAGTCGGCCCATCTTGCTGAATATCCAACACAGTATAACCGTAGTTTTTCGCATCCAGAGGAATATTATTGATCGACTGCGGGCAATCACTTACTACCTCTAATATTTCACCTTTTTTCAACGATGGCATTGCTTCTAATGTTGCCACTGCTGGGTATGGACAAGGTTCGCCGACCATATCTAACCGGTAATCAGGGATAATGTCTTTCTTACTCATACAACCTCCACGGATACATTAGATGCTTTTTGAGAACGTTTACGGAAAAAATGTTTTTCCCAGACCAACATCAGTACAAATGCGACCGCTAATAACCCATAAGTGACCAGTAATCCACCTTCTGGTCCAAAGGTTTCAAGTAAATTAACTTTGTCAAAATCAGTCGCTAGCCAAGGGCCTAAGTCATCCCAGTAGTAAGCCAGTACTGTAGCACCAATAATATTACCAAAACCTACCCACCAATAATGAACCTGGCCTTCTACGGCACGGTACATCCAGCCCGTTTCACAGCCACCAGCGAGTACAATACCGAAGCCAAACAGTAATCCACCAATGACGGCATTCGGCCCAGCCCATAAAATTTTTGGCGTTGCACCTAACTGCACATAGCTGAAAATACCAATCGCACTGACCGCCATACCAATAATGATAGCTTTCGCCATATGGGTGCGTCCGGTGACCCACAGATCACGAAATGCAGAGGTAAAACAAATTTGTGCTCTTTCAATCAGTAACCCGAAGCCAATACCACATAAAATGGCAAACCCCATTACTGGGGAGTCTAATAAGCTATAAAAGCCCCAAGCCAGTGCTAAAGTGAAAATAACCATTCCCAGTTTAAAGCGCCTTTTCGCCACATTATGATTTTGTGTTAACGGCGATGCGGTGCTGACTTTTTTCAGTTTCACAGGAATGCGAAACATTGGCATTAGTGTGAATTTCGCACCAAAGTATGACCCTACCGCAGTAGCAACAGCAAAATACCATGCGTGTAATGAAAATTGAGGGATACCAGTAAAGAATGCAGCTAAATTACACCCCATCGCCAAACGAGCACCAAATCCAGCGATAATACCGCCTAAAATAGCTTGAAAAATACGTATCCGATGCTGAGGCATTCGTAATTTAATATTATTGGCCCATAATGCAGCGGAAAAACACCCGGCAAACATACCAATGATCATCACGCCATCAATACGATCCAGAGGTGTACCCTCAAAACCAATAACTTTAAAATAGCCCCATGTCTCTGGCTCTGCACCAAATAATTGCATGATGTGCCCGCCCCAACGCGTAAACTCACCCGTGACCGCCCAGAATGTGCCGGTCAAGCCAAAGTAATAGGTTGATAAGATACCTGCGGCAATAACTGCAGGTAATGGTTTCCAAAAACCGATGAGATAGCGAGATTTAAAATCAGACCAAGTCATTGTTACTTCCAATTCATTCACGCCAGACCTTGGCAGAGAAATTCGCCGTTGTATAATTATCGTTATAAGTATTTATATCGATCCCCACAGCGAAGTGGCAACATCATACTCCGATAAATTTTTTCGTGAAGTTATTTCATCATAAAACGAGAGACAGATTGATCTTGAGCACACTCAGATTTAAAGAAATAGATGGGAATAAAAAAAAAGCGCTATCTCAATGATAACGCTGGAAGTGTAGTCTTATTTTATCTATAGAAGAGTATAATATGAAATTGCCTTATTACGGCGACGCTTGCTATGCGTAGTCTGTAGTCAGCCCATTTGACTCCAGTAATAACACTTATCTCACAGTATAAATACGTTCACTTAGCTGACCTACTTGTTAAGTAATTATAACTATTTTTAATACAAAGGCCTAAACGTTCACTAACTTTGTATTATTTCCAAATTAGCATTGGCCTTATTGATTCCCTAGCATAAGTAAATTATAAAAATAGATAACTCAGTATAATAAAGTATTTAAAAGTGTTTCTAAATGTTATTGGTTGCATTATAGCGCAACACTTTTGTTGCGCAAGTGTTTTTTTATTTTCATGATAAGCTACAAAAACCATGCAATAAAACAATTAAAATCAAACAGATACATTGAAAAACCGAAATCAGGCAAAATATTTAACCTATAGTTAAGATATTACAAACAATTTACATTTTTTATAGAAAACAATTTACTTAAAATTTAAAAGTAAATTTAATATTAATTAATATATATCACATAGCTTTACAAATATATTTTCTGGAATAATAAAACCTTCTGAACATTAATAAAACTTACATATTTTTCAATTATAAATATTAATGGTATTTACGTAATTAAAATTTATTAACCTACGAATTAAATATAAAAACAATCAGGCTCATGATAAATAATAACTTTTCTGATGAATCCTTCCCTTACAAAATAACCACCAATCTGATAAGGAATTAGGTCAAATAGATTAAAAATGATCCCCACATAAATCCTTACTTATAATATGGTTTATTTTTCGTTAAGTTTCACATCGCTATTGCATTACTTTTGATAAAATAATCAGCATTAATATGCTATTTAACTCGCATTTAAAAATTAAAAAACCAAGAAAATGAATCAATGTAACTAATAGATAAATAGTAAAAAAGGTAAAATCAATAGACATTACTGTGATAATAAAGAAAAAACAAACAATGATTCATTATAAAAATTAATAAGATGTTTCATTGCTTATAGAAAATACAAGCAAAAATATCCTAAATAGAGTGAAACAATGAGTGCAATAGCCATCCCCAGCCTATCAAATTACGAATAGAAAGCGTCAAATAAGAATAAAATTCTTAAAAAGAAATCTAATTAGCAAAATAAATGTGATGAGATAGACAAAAATAGTGCCAAAGGTAAATTAGATCGCCACAGGCTTACCTTAAGGCATAGTTAGATAATAAAAAAACGCGTTTTACCCTTAACGATAAAACGCGTTTATACGATGTAATTCGCTTATTTTGAAGTTGTTGCTTCCATACCCACTAAACCAATCTTCAAGTACCCAGATTGACGCAATGCATTCATTACATCCATCATAGTTTCATAATCAACACTCTTGTCCGCTTGGAAAAAGATTGTCGTTTCCTTATTAGAACTTGTTGCTTGGTCAAGTGTAGAAGCAAGCTGTTCTTTTGTCACAGCTTGGTCCCCAATAAAAAGCTGGCTGTCCGATTTCACCGTTAAAAAAACGGGTTTTTCTGGACGCGGCTGCGGCTTCGCTGTCGAGGCGGGTAAGTCGACTTTAATATCAACTGTTGCCAATGGTGCCGCAACCATAAAGATAATCAATAAAACCAACATAACATCGATAAAAGGTGTTACGTTAATTTCATGCATTTCACCGCTATCGTCTTGTTCGTCACCTAAACGCATTGCCATAATAATTACCTTGCTTTGCTATTTGCCAGATCAAGATCACGCCCCAGTAACAATGCGGACTGAGCAGCGACATCTCCTACTTGACCACGATAGTTGTTGATCATACGAGCAAAAATATTATAAATCACAACCGCAGGGATAGCGGCAATAAGACCGATTGCTGTTGCTAATAATGCTTCTGCAATACCTGGCGCAACAACAGCAAGGTTAGTCGTTTGTGAGTGGGCAATCCCGATAAAGCTATTCATGATCCCCCAGACAGTTCCAAATAAACCGACGAATGGAGAAATCGCACCAATAGTAGCCAAATAACCATTGCCACGCCCCATATAACGGCTAATAGCAGCAACAGCCCTTTCTAGGCGGAATGATGTGCGCTCTTTTGTACCTGATAAATCAGAGCTATTCGCTGATAAAGCTCGCTCAGTAACAGCTTCATTTAATAACATACGAGTAATGCTATTTGCTTTGAAGCCTTCTGCAATACTGACCGCCTCATCAAGTGATTTTACCTCAGCAATCGCTTTCGCTTCTGCTTTTAAGCGACGGCGAGCAACTAAAATCTCCAAACCTTTTGAGAAAAATAGCGCCCATGTAATAACAGAAGCAATCACCAAACCAATCATAACGGTTTTAACCACGTTATCTGCATTTTGGTACATTCCCCAAACAGATAAGTCTTGATCAAAACCTCCTGTTGGTGCTTCTGTTGCAATTTCAATGTTTTCATTAACAACTGTTGTGTTCACAGCTTCGCCTTGTACAGGCTCAGCGGGTACTGATGCAACTTCAGCACTTGGTGTTGTTGTTGGTGCAGCCGGGTTTACTGCCGGTTGTGTTGATGGTGTATTTTGAGACGCAGCTGGTGTTGTTGCAGGTGTGGTTTCAGCGACTGCCGTACCCATCAAGCCGAACGCCAATAGAATAGAAGCTGTTAGTTTACGCATCAGTTGGCCTTTACTCTCTTTTTAGTGTTGTATAATAAAATTCATATCGATGATTGTGCCATTCATCGACTAACCTTTAAAAGCGAAATTTGACTCGCGCTGTCCGTCTCTTTTCAAAAAGACGGTGCTGATGATATCAAACACAGCGCGAATTGATAGTAATTATCATTAGTATTCGCGATTTTTTTATATTTTTTTGCGTTTAGACAAACATGTCCTTCTCTATTATGCGGTTATTTTCCTTAATAATTCATAGCTCAATTAAGTGTTCATACGCAACCTGAGAAAATGAGACTTACCTATGAATTGAAAGTTGAAGAATACTCAGGTTACATTTCTATCAGGATCATTTAACGTCTTAGTATAAATCACCTTTGAGTTTAACTAGTTCACATCCTGTGTAGGGAAAAATCATGGCAGACATAAAACCTGAAACACAATTAGTTCATATTGGGCGAAACCCTAAATACACACAAAAAGGAGTAAACCCCGTTATTCAACGTGCTTCTTCTATTATTTTTGATACGCTTGAAGAAAAACGACATGCAACTCGCCATCGTGCAAATAACGTACTATTTTATGGGCGCCGTGGTACGCAAACACATTTTGCTTTCCAAGAAGCCATGACAGAATTAGAAGCAGGTGCAGGTTGTGTCCTTTACCCTTCAGGTGCTGCCGCAATTACCAGTGCCATTTTGTCCTTTATCTCTGCAGGCGAACATATCCTTGTTACCGGTTCAGCTTATGATCCAACCCAAAATTTTTGCGACAATATTCTCACTAAGTTAAATGTTCAAACCACGTATTTTGATCCCTTAATCGGAACGGGGATTGCTGATTTAATACAATCCAATACACGTATTGTATTCTTAGAATCCCCCGGCTCTATCACCATGGAAGTTCATGACTTACCTGCAATCGTAAAAGCTATACGTGCTAAATCGCCTGAAATTGTCATTATGATTGATAACACTTGGGCTGCGGGCGTCTTACTTAAACCATTATTATTTGATGTTGACGTTTCAATCCAATCAGCAACTAAATATATCAATGGCCATTCCGACGGAATGCTCGGCCTTGCTGTGGCAAACCAACGCTGTATTGAAACATTACGTGAAAATTCCTATCTCTTAGGTCAAACAGCTGACCCAGACACTGTTTATATGGCTAATCGTGGCCTGCATACATTACCGACTCGATTAAAACAGCATCAAATTAATAGCTTACAAGTTGCTAATTGGTTACAGCAACGTCCTGAAGTTGAACAGGTTTTTCACCCGGCACTTGAGAATTCTCCGGGTCATGAATTCTTTATTCGTGATTTTACAGGCTCTAATGGTCTGTTCTCTTTCCAACTAAAATCACGCTTAACCACGGAGCAATTTACCGCTTTTCTTGATAATTTTAATCATTTTAAAATGGGTTATTCATGGGGGGGCTTTGAATCGCTGATTTTGGGATACCAAAAAGAAGATTTGCTCAGTATGCGGCAGTATGATTTTTCACCAAAAGAAGGCACCTTCTTCCGAGTGCATATCGGTTTAGAGCACACCGATGATTTAATTCACGACTTACAATTAGCTTTTGAGCGAATTTAATTTGTAGCTTAAATCAAGATGTTAATTGCAGGATAATCATTAAATATTTCCTGCAATTTATCCACTCAATGATTAATTCATCAAACAAATCAAACTTGAACCCTTTTTTTCCTGTAATATAGATGATAAAGAAATTCGCTTTTACGCAGATACAGGAATGATTATGGAAGTCCTACGCGAAATCGTACTGGCACTTTGGCACCACGATTTCCTTAAACTCTCCAACCCTGAAGTGCTTTGGGTTATTTATACCGTACTTTTTGTTGTCATTGTTTTAGAAAATGGCGTTCTTCCCGCCGCTTTCCTACCCGGTGATACCTTGTTGATCCTTTCAGGTGCATTAATTGCCAAAGGGGTCTTACACTTTATTCCCACAATACTATTGCTAACAACAGCAGCCAGTTTAGGTTGCTGGTTAGGTTTTCTACAAGGCCGATGGTTAAGTGAAACCAAGGTTGTGAAACGCTGGTTAGCGCAAATTCCTGAGGAATATCACACCAAAGCAAATAATATGTTTAATAAGCAAGGATTATACGCCCTACTTATCGGCCGCTTCCTTGCATTTGTCAGAACAATATTACCTTTGCTCGCTGGGTTATCTGAATTAAGTCACCGCCGTTTCCAATTTTTTAACTGGCTAAGTGGCTTGTTATGGGTTGGCTTGATTGTCACCTTGGGGTATGCCTTAAACCAAATTCCTTTTGTGAAAGAACATGAGCAAATTGTTATTAGTGCGCTAATGATTATCCCTGTCATCCTACTAATTAGTGGGCTAATTGGTTCAATTGTAATGTATTGGAAACACCGAAAGGCACTCTCTGGTAGCAAAGAAAAATCATAGTATGACCGAGTAATGGCCGCTAATTAGCGGCCATTTGGTTTTATTGATCCATCAAACTAATAGCAGAAAATAAGTACTGGCCAATTTCTGCTGTCATCCATGTTCCTTGCGAAGTCTTGGGTTCCTCACGATAAATTACCCGAATTCTCTCTTGTAGCTCAGGATCTCCCCCCGTAAACTGGTTGAACATCGCTAACCATGTTTTCGCTAATTGTTGTACTTCGGGTGAGCCTGGGGATTTATGTGCTTTTAATGCATTATATAAACCTGCGATTAATTCGGGCCACACCTCACCTGAGGAAAAATAATGCTGCTGAACAAAAGCAAATTGCTCCGCGGTTAAATGAGGTTTAAACAGTGATAATTGGTACTCACTAAAACCCTCTGCTACATATTGGATCATTGCAACAGAAATACCTGATGAATAGGCTAACGTGTTATCCGATAAATGAATTCGATTCAATCGTGCAAAGAAATCCGGGTTGCCTCCGGTATCTCTTTCTAATGCCGTCATCCATTCATGTGCGATTTGTTGCACCTCGATAGATTGAGGTGTTACACCTTGTTCCATCAACTTATTTACCGTTGCTACGCGCTGTTGCCACTCTTGGTTTTTCAGCGTGTGCGCCGTATAGAGTGGTAATTGTTCCAATTCTTGAGGGGTAAAATATTTATCAAACATCGACATCATCTCCAATACAGAAAACCAATCAGCCTGAGTTAAACTATTACCTGTTTGCATTTGCTTGTGTAATTGCTCTAATCGATAACGTAATGTCGCCATTTGCTCCATTTGTTCCGTTAATAATGCAATTCGTTCTTGCAGCAAACTCGTTATATCTCCACTCTGGCCATCCAGTAATTCACCGATGTTTTTCAGTTTGACTCCAACCTGCCGTAGCAATTGAATTTGCGTTAAACGCTCTATGCATTGCATGTTGTAAAGCCGATAACCCGCATCGGTTCTTGCAGTTGGTACCAATAAGCCAATTTCTTCATAATGATGCAGTGTACGGATGGTTAATCCTGTTTTTTCCGCAATCTCACCAACTTGAAATAGCATAGGTTCCTCCTGTAATTGCGACCAAGGTTAGTGCCTCACGTTACGTGAGAGTCAATCTCAATTTTGCATTTTTTATTGGAATTATATTTTACCCACAATATCACCAGACAATTATTTTCTCGCTAGCGATAGTTTAAAAGTAGCCATAAAAAAGCCCCAGTAAATTGAATACTGAGGCTTACATAGGTGACTTATTAAATAATTACTTAATTAATGCATGCATTTCTTGTACAGAGATTACTGTATCTGTTGGATCTGCACTGAGCGACATCGTGGTGGCAAAGCCGCCATTTAACGTCGTGTCATAGTGAACTTTGTAACGCAATGCACTGCGACGAATTAATTTTGAGTCTTCAATAGCTTGACGACCTGCAGTGGTATTCACAATGTAATCATATTCACCATTCTTAATTCTATCTTGAATGTGTGGACGACCTTCATGAACTTTGTTGACGAGGCGCGGATTAATCCCAGCCTCTCCTAACACAATCGCCGTACCGTGAGTAGCATCTAACTCAAAGCCGTGTTTTAACAGCTTAGCGGCTAAATCAACCACACGTGTTTTATCCCCTTCACGAACGGATAACAGTGCACGGCCTGATTTTTTCATCGTCGAGCTACTGCCTAACATCGCTTTAGCAAATGCTTCTGCAAATGTCCGGCCGACACCCATTACTTCACCTGTTGAGCGCATTTCAGGCCCAAGAATTGGGTCAACCCCAGGGAATTTATTAAATGGCAATACGACCTCTTTTACAGAGTAGTATGGTGGAATAACTTCTTCCGTTACTCCTTGCTGTGCCAAGGTTTGCCCTACCATCACTCGCGCTGCAACTTTCGCTAATGGTACACCTGTTGCTTTAGAGACAAAAGGCACAGTTCTTGCGGCACGTGGATTGACTTCAATTAAATAAACTTCGTTATTTTTGACGGCAAACTGCACATTCATCAAGCCACGTACACGTAATTCGAAGGCAAGGTTGCGGACTTGCTCGCGCATCACATCTTGGATTTCTTGGCTAAGTGTATATGCAGGTAGTGAACATGCAGAGTCACCAGAGTGCACGCCAGCTTGCTCAATGTGCTCCATGATACCGCCAATCAGCACCATCTCACCGTCACAGATCGCATCTACGTCAACTTCAACTGCGTCGTCTAAGAAGCGATCAAGTAGCACTGGCGCATCGTTAGAGACGCTTACCGCCGTTTGGAAATAGCGACGCAAATCGATTTCATCATATACGATTTCCATTGCACGGCCACCTAACACATAGGATGGGCGAACAACCAGTGGATAACCAATAACAGCTGCTTTTTCAACTGCTTGCTCAATAGCAGTGACAGTTGCATTCTGTGGCTGCTTTAAGTTCAAGCGATTAACGGCCTGCTGGAAACGTTCACGGTCTTCTGCGCGGTCAATGGCATCTGGGCTCGTACCAATAACAGGAACACCCGCAGCTTCCAACGCTCTAGCTAATTTTAATGGTGTTTGACCACCATACTGCACAATCACACCTTTTGGCTGCTCGATGCGTACAATTTCCAGCACATCTTCAAGAGTGACAGGTTCGAAATAGAGACGGTCTGACGTGTCGTAATCGGTTGAAACAGTTTCTGGGTTACAATTCACCATAATGGTTTCATAGCCGTCTTCACGTAACGCTAGAGATGCATGTACACAGCAATAGTCAAATTCAATCCCTTGCCCAATTCGGTTTGGCCCACCGCCTAATACCATCACCTTCGGTTTAGCATTATTTGGGTTTGACTCACACTCATCTTCGTATGTGGAATACATATAAGCCGTGTCTGTTGCAAACTCTGCCGCACAGGTATCAACACGTTTATAAACGGGATGTAAATCATAGCCTTGACGTAGTTTGCGTAGTTCTGCTTCAGAAACACCGACTAAACTTGCCAGACGTGCATCTGCAAATCCTTTACGCTTAAGTACACGTAAGAAGTCCTTAGTTAGGCCATTGATGCCTAATTCAGCCACTTCTTCTTCTAAACGCACCAATTCTTCGATTTGCACTAAGAACCAGCGGTCAATATTGGTTAAATTGAAAACACCATCAACAGAAAGACCGGCACGGAACGCATCCGCGATAAACCAGATACGTTCTCCACCTGCATCTTTTAACTCACGACGGATGCGAGTTAGTGCTTCAGGATCTTCTTGGGCCACTTTCGGGTCGAAGCCTGTTGCGCCTACTTCTAAGCCACGTAATGCTTTTTGCATTGATTCTTGGAATGTGCGACCAATAGCCATTACTTCGCCGACAGATTTCATTTGCGTTGTTAGTCGGTCATTCGTGCCCGCAAATTTTTCAAAGTTAAAACGTGGAATTTTTGTCACAACATAGTCAATGGAAGGCTCAAATGATGCCGGAGTACGGCCACCAGTGATGTCATTCATTAACTCATCAAGGGTATAACCCACTGCTAATTTTGCCGCAATTTTTGCAATTGGAAAGCCCGTCGCTTTAGAAGCAAGCGCTGATGAACGCGAAACCCGTGGGTTCATTTCAATAACAATTAAGCGCCCATCTTTAGGGTTTACCGCAAATTGAACGTTAGAGCCGCCCGTTTCAACGCCGATTTCACGCAATACTGCCATCGATGCATCACGCATGATTTGGTATTCTTTATCGGTCAATGTCTGAGCCGGGGCTACGGTGATAGAATCCCCCGTGTGGATCCCCATGGCATCGAAGTTTTCAATGGAACAAACGATAATACAGTTGTCTTTTTTATCGCGGACAACTTCCATTTCGTATTCTTTCCAGCCAATTAACGATTCATCAATCAATAATTCGTTAGTAGGGGACAAATCTAAACCGCGAGTACAGATTTCTTCAAACTCTTCACGGTTATAGGCAATACCGCCACCGGTGCCTCCCATCGTAAATGATGGGCGAATAATACAGGGAAAGCCGACCGCATCTGCAACGGCATATGCCTCTTCCATATTATGTGCAATACCTGAGCGTGCAGTGCCCAAGCCGATTTTTTTCATTGCTTTATCAAAACGTTGACGATCTTCAGCTTTATCGATTGCATCTGCCGTTGCCCCAATCATAGTGACGCCGAACTCGGCTAAAACGCCTTTACGCTCTAATTCAAGCGCACAGTTCAGTGCGGTTTGGCCACCCATGGTTGGTAATACTGCATCTGGGCGCTCTTTTTCGATGATTTTACGCACAACTTCCCAGTGAATCGGCTCGATGTAAGTTGCATCTGCCATTTCTGGGTCAGTCATTATTGTCGCAGGGTTCGAGTTAACTAAGATTACGCGGTAGCCTTCTTCACGCAGTGCTTTACATGCTTGAGCACCTGAGTAGTCAAATTCACATGCTTGGCCAATCACAATCGGGCCGGCACCTAAAATCAGAATGCTTTTTATATCAGTACGTTTTGCCATTTCTTTTGCTCCCGATTATTGTGCGTTTTGACGAGGTGTGTTCTGACGGTATTCATTAATTAATTCAATGAAATGGTCGAATAAATTTGCCGCATCATGTGGCCCTGAACTTGCTTCTGGGTGGCCTTGAAAACTGAATGCTGGTTTATCCGTACGGTGAATACCTTGCAATGTTCCATCAAACAGCGACTTGTGAGTCACTCGCAGTGTGTCGGGAAGTGTCGATTCATCAACAGCAAAACCATGGTTTTGCGCCGTGATCATCACCACATCTTTATCTAAATCTTTAACTGGATGGTTAGCACCATGATGGCCAAACTTCATTTTCATGGTATTAGCGCCACTCGCCAGGGCAAGTAACTGGTGCCCTAAACAGATACCAAATACTGGAATTTCTGTGGTTAAAAATGTTTCAATGGCCTTGATGGCGTAATCGCATGGGGCTGGGTCACCAGGGCCATTCGATAAGAAAATACCATCGGGGTTCATCGCTAATACAGTTTCTGCGGGTGTTGTTGCTGGTACCACCGTTAAACGGCAGCCACGGTCAACTAACATACGTAAAATATTGCGCTTCGCACCGAAGTCATAAGCGACAACATGTAAAGGGAGTTCATCCGCAGTTTTTGCGCCTTGCTGGCCATTTTCCAGCGTCCATGAACCTTGGGACCAGTTATAAATCTCTTTAGTGCAGACTTCTTTTGCTAAATCCAACCCATTCAAACCTGAAAAACTACGCGCTTTTTCCAATGCCAGTGCAACATCTGGGTTATCACCCGCAATGATACAACCGTTTTGAGCGCCTTTTTCTCTCAGTAAACGTGTCAATTTACGTGTATCGATATCTGCAATCGCCACCACATTATGGCGTTTTAGATATTCAGATAACCCTTCTTGCCCGCGGAAGTTACTGTATACCAATGGTAAGTCACGAATGATTAAGCCTTGAACATGAACATTTGGAGATTCTTCGTCATCAGCATTAGTGCCGACATTACCAATATGGGGATAAGTGAGAGTAACAATTTGGCGGGAATAGGAAGGGTCTGTAATTATTTCTTGATATCCGGTCATCGACGTGTTGAAAACGACTTCTCCAACAGCAGCGCCTTCTGCACCGATAGCACGCCCGTGGAATTGGGTTCCGTCTTCCAGAACCAATATAGCTGACTTAATCAAAACACCCTCCGGAGAATAATAAATCACGTTTTTTGCATATTAATTCAGATTTTGCGATCTAAATCAATGCCAAAATGAGTTTTTAAGCAAATTTTTGGCAAATTGCGCGCATTCTAATGATGAGATAGGGTCTTGTCTAGAAAAAAATGCATTTTTTTCACTTTTATCTTACTTTTTTACTTAACTACCTCACTTTTAGTTGGATGAGTAGTATAAATAGCAGTAAATATGAATAAGTAAACGGTTGCAAAGCAAGATAACTAGTTTATTGATAATAACCCAGCTAAAAGAAGGAAGAAAGGATAATTAACGAGCAAAACTGAAGATAAAAACCATTAAAACATAAATTAATATCGATTTGAATAAAAATAATTCAAATCGATATCATAATAACAAAAATCAATTTTAAGATTATAATTTAAAAGAAAAATAAAAAATAAAAAAACTACAAACCATCTAGATTAAGCACATCTTTCATATCATATAACCCATTATTTTTAGCACAAACCCACCCTGAGGCTTTTATTGCGCCATTTGCAAAGGTCATACGGCTAGAGGCTTTATGGCTAATTTCAACTCGCTCCCCAATATCTGCAAACATTGCAGTATGTTCACCCACAATATCCCCAGCACGGATAGTTGCAAAGCCAATAGTTCCAGGTTCTCGTTCCCCGGTGTAACCTTCACGGGTATATACCGCACACTCTTTTAAATTTTTACCCAGCGCGCTAGCAATAGATTCCCCCATGGCTAAAGCAGTACCTGATGGCGCATCCACTTTATGGCGGTGATGAGCTTCAACAATTTCAATATCCGTGTAATTTCCCATTACTTTTGCTGCTTTTTCCAGTAATTTCAGTACGACATTGACGCCAACACTGAAATTTGCTGCAAAGACAATAGGAATAGATTTCGCAGCTTCGGCAATGGCTTGCTTCCCTTGCTCATCAAACCCTGTCGTACCAATGACCATGGCTTTTTGGTTGGCTTTACAAAATGCTAAGTAATGCAATGTGCCTTCTGGACGCGTAAAATCAATAACCACATCAAAATCATTAACAACCTGGTCAAGTGAATCAACAATGGAAATACCTAACTTACCGATACCTGCGAGTTCACCTGCATCGGTTCCGATAAGTGATGATCCTTCACGCTCAATCGCTGCCCCCAATTGAATTCCATCTTGTTGTTGTGCGGCTTGGATTAGCTGGCGTCCCATACGTCCACCTGCACCAACTATTGCGACACGTACCACTGAATTTGCCATGGTTTATCCTTTTTTAATTAATGCAAATATATAAATTTGAACTGTTGTTTAGGATAAAAAGGCTATTTTTACCCACAGTTTAGAAATGTTTGTGATACAGATTAACTATCCTGACTGTATTCTGCTAGCAAAAATGCAGAGTTATTAACAAAAGCGTAGAAAGCATAGAGATTATCAGTAAAAGTTTTAATTGAGAGAAAACGCGAAGGGAACAACTTGAATAAAAAGGTTAAAACAGCCGCAAAGATAGGAATGGTAAAGCGGCTGTTCCTGTAATTAAAACCAAATGATTAATTAATCTCTTTGACCTCAACTCTTAATTCTTTAGGGACTTCAAAGACGATATTTTCTTCACGCCCTTGCAATTCAACAACCGAGTCGGCTCCTAACTCTTTAAGTCGATCAATGACTTGCCTAACTAAGATGTCTGGCGCTGATGCCCCCGCAGTTAAGCCGATAATGTTTTTATCTGCTAACCATTCCGTTTTAATATCTTCTGCACCATCAATTAAAAATGCAGGTTTTTGCATGCGCGAAGCTAATTCCGCTAGACGATTTGAGTTTGATGAGTTTTTAGAACCGACGACTAAAACAATATCAGCGCGTTCTGCAAGTTCTCTCGCTGCCTCTTGGCGGTTAGTCGTTGCATAGCAAATATCGTCTTTACGAGGTCCTACAATGCTTGGAAAGCGAGAAGTCAGTGCATCAATAACATCAGAGGTATCATCAACAGAAAGTGTTGTTTGTGTCATGAAAGAGAGATTATTTTCATCTTTCACTTTTAATTTCCAAACATCTTCTGGGCTCTCAACAAGATACATCCCGCCTTCAGGGTTACTATATTGGCCCATCGTGCCTTCGACTTCTGGATGCCCGGCATGCCCAATTAAAATGGCTTCTTTGCCTTTACGACTTGCTCGTGCAACTTCCATATGGACTTTCGTCACCAAAGGACAAGTGGCATCAAATAACATCGTTAGATCGCGAGAACGCGCTTCTTGGCGAATGGCTTGAGAAACGCCATGCGCAGAAAAAATCAAGATTGACCCATCCGGTACTTCTGAGATTTCTTCAATAAAGATAGCACCACGTTGACGTAAATCATCAACAACATAACGGTTATGAACCACTTCGTGACGAACGTAAATCGGAGCACCATATATTTCTAATGCCCTTTCTACGATGCTAATTGCGCGGTCTACGCCAGCACAAAACCCACGAGGGTTAGCCATTAATATTTGCATTGTGATTCTCCAATTGCGGGTCTACTTCAAGCACTTCGATATCAAAACTAATCTGCTGCTCAGCGAGAGGGTGGTTAAAATCAATAGTAATCGACTCACCTTCAATTGATTTTACTACACCTGGCATTTCACTGCCATTCATCGCGGTAAATAGCATTATCGTACCAATTTCAGGAATGCCTGTTTCTATAAAGTCACGCAATGAAAAATATTGAACTAAATCAGGATTATGTTTCCCAAAAACAGTGTCTCCGGGCAGCGAAAAACTTTTCTTTTCACCTTCATAAAGGCCAATCAATTGAGCTTCAAGTTCTGGCGATAAGGAGTCATTCCCTAAAACAAACAACGCAGGCTTTCCTTGTGCATGCGAGGAATCAGCCGTAGAGCCATCTTCCAATTTCAGTGTGAAATGCAGTAAAACAGAGCTCTGCGCCTGTATTTGAGTAGACATAAACCAAACCTATTTATCATAAAATTCAGCCCAGAAAATCTGGGCTGTGAGTTATTACATTCTAACCTAGTGCACTACCATTTTATTTGGCTTTTTCTTGCTTTGATTTATCTGGTAGGAAACCTTCTAAAATCACAAGAGCTGCACCAATACATATCGCCATATCCGCTAGGTTAAATGTCGGCCAATGCCAATTACCGACGTAAAAATCAAGGTAATCGATAACGAAGCCATGGACTAAACGGTCGCTTAAATTACCGATAGCACCACCAATAATCAATGCATATGCAATGTTAGATAGGCGTTTTTGTGCACTTTGGCGATACATCATAACCATTAAGATAACGGAGATCCCAATTGCAATACCTGCAAAGAACCAACGTTGCCATCCGCCTTCATCAGCCAAGAAACTAAATGCCGCGCCAAAATTTTGCGCATACATTATGTTAAAAAATGGCATTATCGGATGCGGTTCGTACAAATTTAGGTCACTAAGCACTAATTGCTTAATGCCTAAATCCGCAACGATGATCACAATGGTTAACCATAACCAACGCAAACCGGTAGAACAAACTGGCGTCTTCATTAAGCAAACTTACGTGTTTCGCCGTTACCGGCTACGTTAGTGACACAGCGACCACAGATTTCTGGTTGCTCGCTTGAAGAACCGATATCACTTGCATAATGCCAGCAACGTGGGCATTTTTCACCCGCTGCTTTACTGAAAGCAATTTTCAGGCCTTTCAATTCACTTTCTTGTGCATCTGCTGGAGCTGTTGCGATATCAGCGACATGGGCTTGTGATGTCAGTAAAACAAAGCGTAATTCATCACCCAAGCTTTGCAGTTTTTCGGCCAGAGCTTTATCCGCATACAATGTCACCGCAGCTTCTAATGAGCCCCCGATAAGCTTATCAGTACGCGCTTGTTCTAAGACCTTATTCACTTCACCACGAACAGCCAATAGCTCAGTCCAGAAGCTGTTGTTCATTTCATTTGATTCATCTAAACCAAACAAACCGTCATACCACTCTTCGGTAAGAACGAATTGAGCGCGTTTTCCTGGTAACTCATTCCAAATTTCATCGGAAGTGAAGGACAGAACTGGAGCCATCCAACGCACTAACGCTTCAACAATATGGAATAACGCAGTTTGGCAGCTACGACGCGCTAAACTATCACTTTTCGCCGTATACTGACGGTCTTTGATGATATCCAGATAGAATGATCCCATTTCAATGGAGCAGAAATGCATTAATCTCTGGATAACAGACAAGAAGTCGTATTCATCATAAGCTTTGGCTATTTCTTGCTGAGCTTCTAACGCACGGCTCACCGCCCAACGGTCTAAAACCACCATATCTTCTGGTTTCACCATATCGGTTTCAGGATTGAAACCACTCAGGTTAGCCAGTAAGAAACGTGCAGTATTACGAATACGGCGATATGAATCAGCAGCACGTTTTAAAATTTCATCTGAAACCGCGATTTCGCCAGTATAATCCGTTGATGCAACCCATAAACGTAAGATATCTGCACCCAGTTTATTCATTACATCTTGTGGGCTTACTGTGTTGCCTAAAGATTTAGACATTTTGCGGCCTTGGCCATCAACAGTAAAACCATGTGTCAACACTTGGCGATAAGGTGCTTTCCCTTTCATTGCTGTTGATAACATCAATGATGACATAAACCAGCCACGGTGTTGATCCGACCCTTCAAGGTACATATCCGCTGAATTACCATGGAATTCAGGACGTGCATCAACAACCGCAAAATGCGTTGAGCCTGAATCAAACCACACGTCTAAGGTATCAGGTACTTTACGATATATTTCAGCTTCATCACCCAGAAGCTCGGCAGGGTCAAGATCCCACCATGCTTGGATGCCATCCACTTCAACACGCTTAGCCACTTCTTCCATTAATTCTAACGTGCGAGGATGTAGCTCTTCAGTGTCTTTATGAACAAACAACGACATTGGGGTACCCCAAGTACGCTGACGAGAAATACACCAGTCAGGGCGGTTTTCAACCATAGACTCAATTCGTGCACGTCCCCAACCCGGGATCCATTGAACAATATCAATTTCTTTCAGAGATTGTTCACGTAAGCCGTTTTTATCCATGCCGATAAACCACTGTGGCGTAGCACGGAAGATAACTGGAGTCTTATGGCGCCAGCAACATGGGTAGCTGTGTTGAATCGCTTGTTTGTACAGTAACGCACCTTTTTCGTTCAATAATTCAACGATAAGGTCATTAGCTTTAAAAATAAATACACCATCTAATGTTGGGTAAGTATTTGGTAAGAAGCAGCCATCTGGGCCCACAGGATTAGCCGTTTCTAAGCCATATTTCTGCCCGACAACATAGTCTTCAGGGCCGTGGCCTGGTGCGGTATGAACAGCCCCCGTACCTGCGTCTAATGTCACGTGATCGCCCAAAATAGCAGGAACATCAAAGCCCATAAATGGGTGCTGGAAGCGCAACAATTCTAATGCTGAACCTTCGCATTCACCAAGAACTTCCCATGCGGTGATACCCGCAGTTTTCATCACGTCTTCAACAAGGTCAGCAGCTAAAATGACTAACTCGCCATTTGCATCAACCAAGTTATATTTGAATTCAGGATTTAATGAAATTGCACGGTTTGCTGGCAATGTCCAAGGTGTCGTTGTCCAAATAACCAGCGACGGAGTTTTGTCACTTGCCACACCAAATTTTTCGCACACGGTTTTGCCATCTACCGCAGGGAATCGAACATAGATAGATGGCGAGGTTTTATCATAATATTCGACTTCAGCTTCCGCTAATGAAGAACCGCAAGCTGTACACCAGTGAACAGGTTTTGCCCCTTTCACTAAATGGCCGTTTGCAATAGTTTTCGCCAATGCTCGAATAATGTGAGCCTCGGTTTTAAAATCCATTGTTAGATAAGGTTTATCCCACTCACCTAAAACACCAAGACGCATGAAATCAGCTTTTTGACCTTCAATTTGCTCTTTAGCGTATTGACGGCATTGTGCACGAAATTCAGCGGCAGAAACTTTTTCCCCTGGCTTACCGACGATTTGTTCAACTTTATGTTCAATCGGTAATCCATGGCAGTCCCAACCTGGGATGTATGGGGAATCATAACCCGCCAACCCTTTGGACTTAATAATAATATCTTTGAGAATTTTGTTAACTGAGTGACCAATATGAATACTGCCGTTAGCATACGGAGGACCATCGTGCAGAATAAAGGTTTTCTTGCCCGATTTTGCTTTACGGATTGCCTGATACAAACCTTCTTTGTACCAGCGCTCTAACATCTGTGGTTCGCGTTTAGCGAGATCGCCACGCATTGGGAACCCTGTTTCTGGTAGATTCAGGGTATTTTTATAGTCACTCATCGATTCTCAGTTCCAATTTTCCGCTAAATTATCTGATTCCTATTGCAGTAAGATACTCTCTCGCTGCAATTACATCATTAGCAATTTGCTCCTTAAGCGCTTCCAACGAAGCAAACCGCTGCTCATCACGTAATTTCTTACGTAACACTACATCGATATGACGCCCATATAAATCCATATTTGCATCAATCAGATGAACTTCTAACTGTGTTCCTTTTCCAGATACAGTCGGACGTGTGCCAATATTTGCCACACCAGGTAGAGGCTTATCACCTAAACCGTAAACTTCTACAGCATACACACCAGTAACTGGTGTGACTAAACGTTTTAACGGTAGGTTTGCTGTTGGAAAACCTATTGTTCTGCCAAGTTGATTACCATGAACCACTCGCCCGCTAATACGATAAGAATGCCCTAATAGGCTTTCAGCTAATTCAAGATTGTTTTCTTGAATCGCTTTTCGTATCGCCGTACTGCTAATACGAAGCCCTGAATCACAGAAGCTTTCTGTATCTGCAACTTCAAAACCGAATTCATCACCCGCCTGTTGTAAAAAAGTAAAATCCCCCATGCGATTTTTCCCAAAGCGGAAATCATCACCTATAGCGAGATACTTTACCCCAAGCTTACTGACAAGTAAGTCAGCAACAAACTCAGCGGGTGTTAATGATGCAAAGTGCTGGTTAAATTCAACACATAAGAGGTAATCAATACCACTGTCTGCAAGATATTTAACTTTGTCTCGCAAGCGTGTCAAACGCGCAGGCGCTTTGTCACCAATAAAAAATTCAAGGGGCTGTGGCTCAAATATCATCACGACAGTTGGTAACCCTAACTGCGCTCCCTTAAGTTTCAAATTTTGAAGCAAAACCTGATGCCCACGATGGACACCATCAAAATTACCGATAGTCAGCACGCAACCATGATGGCACGCCCGGATATTCTGTATACCGCGAATTAGCTCCATAACAGGCTCAATACCGAGGAAATTGCAGGATTATACCTTGTACGACGCATAAGGTTAACCTTAGTTCGCAAAAGGTTTCATTAAACCCTATTTTTTTGATCTCTACACGATTTATTAACCACTATTTTTATGCAATTAGTGGGTTATTACGCTCCTCAAACAGAGCAATTAGATTCGAACATCAAAAACTTTGGGGTAACCAATGGATTATCAATACAACAAATTTGTTCCAAGGTCTCTAAAAATATTATATTTTTATGTTTTATACTTCAATGGTTATAACCACGTGGTCAAAAAGAACAAAAAACAACCATAACATGCTTGGTTTTCATACTACCCACTGATTGATAAACTAAAAAATATTTTTCGCCTTAATTCTTTTTAAATTTCTGCCATCAATTACGCATTTTTTCACGCTAAGATCTGTATTCTTCTTATATTTGCTGATAGAATCTTGCACCATTCACAGCGCATGAGCATCGAAGTACACGATGTTTATTTGCACAAATCCATTGACAAATGAAGGGCGAAAGGGCATATTCCTCGACCTTTGAATTGTCCTCAATAGAATACATTTGGGAGTTGGACCTTGGCTAATATCAAATCAGCTAAGAAACGTGCCGTTCAGTCAGAGAAACGTCGCCAGCATAACGCTAGCCGTCGCTCTATGGTACGTACTTTTATCAAGAAAGTTTACCTTGCTATCGCTGCAGGCGATAAAGAAGCTGCTCAGAAAGCATTCAATGACATGCAACCTATTGTTGATCGCCATGCTACTAAAGGCCTGATCCACAAAAATAAAGCAGCACGTCATAAAGCTAACTTAGTTGCTCAAATCAAAGCAATGTAATTTTGCTTCTTGATTAGCTTAAAAAACCGGCTTATGCCGGTTTTTTATTTGTCGTTATTTTTTATCTAAGCTATCAAGCGGAACTGAAAATAAATCTGAAAAATCTTTATTACACACTCGCTGTACTGCTGGGTGCTGTATCATTCTCTCTGCAAAAATAACGTAATATTCTTCTTTTACGCTCTCTAAACGGCCTAACTCTACAATGTCTTCACCACCTAGAAGATCAGGTGTATACTGCGATGGAGCTACAAAAATCGCGTTATAATGCATACCAAATGCTTTCATAAGCGCCGCATCATCAAACTCACCTAACACTTCAACTTGCAGATTTTTATTTCGTATCCAAGCTAAGATATGCCTACCTAACAAATATCGCCGCCCAGGAATTAATAAACGACGTTCCTCTAAACATTCAGGGAATGGCTTTTTAGGGATTGGCTGACGACAAAAGAAACTCATATTACACTCGCCCAATTTCACCGAAAACAAGCCTTCTTGCTGCGATGAGTCAACTGGGCAGTCAGACAAAATCATGTCTAATTTATGTTGGCTGAGCTGTTCTAATAGCAATTCATGTGTTGATTCAAAACAACGTAAATGAATTTGTTCATGCTCTACAACTGTAGTTTCTAATATTTTACTAACTAACTGTTTTGATAGGGTATCCGCAACCCCGACGTCAAACAGTAAATTAGATTCGCGGCTGTAATTAACGATATCTAGCATTTCTTGGCTAAGCATGAACATTTTATCTGCATAGCGAAAAATTAATTGCCCAAGCTCAGATGGCACCAAACCTCGCCCCTGCCTTTTGAATAATTTTCCACCTAATCGTTCTTCCAATGCTTTTATTTGCCCTGTAATTGTCTGAGGAGTCAGGTAAAGCGCTTCTGCTGCTCCGACGACAGAGCCTTCTTTACATACATGCCAGAAGTAGTAAAGATGGTTAAAATTAAGATGTGAAACCCGCATATCGATTCCTTTTGTACCGTCACTAGCTAGAAAAACCACTATTGACCATACACATTTACCCGCAGCTCATATTTCTCAGAGCCTTTAAAATGAATACCGTAGTGTATTTATAAACACACTACGGTATATCATAGATTATTAGTTCGGAAATTCTTACTAATAATTTGCAAAATTAAATATTGAGCTGGTACTAAGTTAGTCTTTTTGTTTCGGTAACACGACTCTTAACATAAAGTAACCTAAAAATGCAGCTAACGTAGAACCAAGCAAAATACCTAGACGTGAATAGGTACTATACACCTCATTAAGCCCATCAAATGCGAGGCCGGTTATAAAAATAGACATAGTAAAACCGATCCCACACAATACAGAAACGGCAAAAACCTGTTTTAAGTTAATCGACTCAGGCAACTTTGCAAACCCAAGTTTTACCGAAACCCAACTAAATAGAAAAATTCCGATAGGCTTACCAAAAATTAGCCCTGCAGCGACACCTAATGGCAGTGGGCTTAATAAACCTTCTAATGTTACACCTTGAAGCTGTACACCCGAATTAGCAAACGCAAAAATAGGTAGAATTAAGTAAACAACCCATGGGTGTAAGACGTGTTCCAATTCTTCTGAAGGCTTGGTCTGGTTAGTACCATGTAAAGGAATCAAGAAGCCAACAATGACCCCTGCTAGTGTGGCATGAACCCCAGATTTCAAAATACACACCCATAATATTAACCCAATAACTAAGTAAGCCGCTGTATTCTCTACTCTACGCCAATTCATCATACAGAGAATGGCGATGCACAATGCTGAAAGCCCCAATGCAACCAAAGAAACAGAACTTGTGTAGAAAAAAGCAATAATTACGATAACACCAAGGTCATCAATAATAGCCAATGCTAATAAGAATACCTTAAGTTCTGTTGGAACCCGCTTACCTAATAAAGCCATCACCCCCAAAGCAAACGCAATATCTGTCGCTGCAGGTATCGCCCAACCTTGCTGAGTAACTGCATCTCCCCCATTAAATAACAGGTAAATTAGTGCAGGGGCAATCATTCCCCCTAATGCTGCAATTGCTGGAAATATCGCTTTATCACGCCCGGCAAGAGATCCCTCTAATAATTCACGTTTTACTTCAAGGCCGACCACCAAAAAGAAAATCGCCATTAAGAAGTCATTAATCCATAATATCAGAGGTTTATCTAAACCAAACTCTGATATTTTAATTGATACAGGAATATCTAAAAATTGCTGATAAGCCCCTTGTAATGGCGAATTAGCCATCATTAAAGCGACTATGGCAGCAATAATCAGGAGTAAGCCCCCTGCTGCTTCTAACCTTAGAAATTTACGAATAATTGCTGTCATATAGTTAACCCCAATATATTTTTGAATGTTAATACTATGCTAATCATCAATTCGCAAAAAGTCGTTTATTCATCAGAAATAAATCGGAATTATCGAGTAATTTAAGTTAAGCATCACAGAGAATGATAAAGAAACGTTAATTTTACTATAGACAACTTTTATAAAAACAAATAACAAATTTTGTTAAAAATGGACTTTATAATTTCAATTTCTTATTACAGTATCCAACCTACATTTTTCAACCACCACAGAATAATTATATATCTTCTTTTCTCGATACCTTTCGTGAAGATTTTAAATGTGGGAAACTGCTTGCAAGATATTTGCAAAGCGCTTCGCAAATAAAATGCGATTAGATTGCCAATAAAAAACTCAAGATTACAATTTACTAATGACAACTCACGTACTATTTGCCGTGCTTTTTGCTGCTTTTTGCCATGCAAGCTGGAACGCCATTGTTAAATTTGGCAATGACCGCTTTTTCGGTCTAGTCATGATTTCTGTTTTTTCTGGCATCTTAACGCTACCAGCAATATCCTGGTTAGGCCTACCATCACCAGAAGCTATCCATTGGTTAGCTTTATCGGTATTATTTCATATTGGCTATACCTATTTTTTAAGCCAGGCTTATACACATGGTGATTTAAGCCAGATATACCCCATATCACGTGGGTCTGCGCCATTAATGACTGCACTACTCGGCGCTTTGCTATTTAGTGAGCTAATTCCATTAATGGGCCTTATTGGTGTTTTATTTATCATTAGTGGCGTAGTGCTCATTGCCTTTGCAGGAAAAAAATTCACCTTAAATATCAAAGGAAAAGCACTGGCTTTTGCCATATCAACTGCCTTTTTTACTGCCTGTTATACCTTATCTGATGGCTATGGTGCTAGAGCAAGTGAAGACCCTGTAGTGTATACACTTTGGTTATTTCTATTGAATGGGATTGTGTTAGCTGTACCTGGCTTTATCAAATATCGTGGTACCCTAATTGTTGGAATTCAACAATACTGGCGCTCTGGGTTACTAGGTGGGTTAATGCAACTGATTAGCTATGGTATTGCCATATGGGCGATGAGCCAAGCACCCATTGTCATGGTCGCTGCAATTAGAGAAACTAGTGTACTATTCGCTATGTTCCTATCTATTGCTTTTCTTAAAGAGAAATTCAACGTCATGCGAGTCGTTGCCTGTGTTGTTATTGTTTTTGGTGTTTTATTAGCAAAATTAAGTCATTAATAAAATTATTATTATTTAAATGTTCGGTTACCAAGCAATCAATTTTGTTTTATTAAAAATAGTATTATTTTTTTTATTTACCTATAGTTTTTATATTTTCTCACCAGATATGAGGCCAAAATGTCGCTTTTAAAATCTTTACTGGCTATTTCCATTATTAGTGCTTCTTTTTCTAGCTTTGCTGCTACACCCGCTGACATCATAATTGTAGATGGCACCATCTTAACTATGGATGCTCAAAAACAGGTTATTGACCATGGTACGGTTGTCATCAAAGGCAATAAAATTATTGCCGTTGGTGGCCCTGAGCTTACTCAACATTATCAAGCACCTAATGTACTGAATGTTGATGGTGATATTGTCATGCCAGGTCTAATTAACACGCATACACATGCATCTATGACCGTATTTCGTTCTTTAGCCGATGATGTTCCAGACCGTTTACACCGTTATATTTTCCCATTAGAAAATAAAATGGTCTCCCGTGAAATGGTACGAGTTGGGGCAAACCTTGCTAATGTTGAAATGATTAAAGGGGGTGTCACAACATACGTTGATATGTATTATTTTGAAGATGAAGTGGCTAAAACCGTTGATAAAATTGGCTTAAGAGCTGTCCTTGGTGAATCTGTTATTCAATTTCCTGTCGCTGATGCAAAAAATGCAGATGAAGGCATCAATTATGCCGTAAACTTTATTAATCAATACAAAGATCACCCACGTATCACTCCTGCTTTTGCTCCCCATGCCCCTTATACCAACACAACAGAGCATTTACAAAAAATAGCAAAATTATCTCAAGAACTTGATGTTCCCGTGATGATCCATCTAGCGGAAACAGATCGTGAGCAAGAAGAAATCGCCAAACGCACTGGTGGCAAAAGCCCGGTACAATATATGGCAGACATAGGTGCACTGAACAATAAAGTAATAGCTGCCCATGCCATTATGGTTGATGAAAAAGATATAGATTTGCTCAAACAATATGATGTCGGTGTTGCACATAATATCAGTGCGAATACTAAGTCCGCTAAGGGTGTTGCCCCTGTGACAACCATGCTTGAAAAAGGGATCCGTGTTGGCTTGGGAACTGATGGACCAATGTCGAGTAATACGTTGACGACGTTAAATGAATTGAATTTAGTGGGTAAGATTCACAAACTAGCAAATAAAGATAGAGCAGCGATGCCACCAATCACTGTTGTTGATATGGCAACAATGGGCTCTGCTCGTGTATTACACATGGAAGATAAACTGGGCTCTCTCGAACCAGGGAAATTAGCTGATATTATTGTTATTGATACTAAATCACCTAATATGGTTCCTATGTATAGCCCATATGCTGCGCTGGTATATGGGGCTAATGGAGCCAATGTTCGTCATACCATAGTTGATGGCAACGTATTGATGAAAGACCGTAAAATACTGACTGCGGATGAAAATTCAATCATCAAAGAAGCTCAAGATTTTGCCAATAAAGTCCGAGAAACTGTGGTTGCTAGCGGTGAAGTTGTAAAATAAGATAAAAAAAATGGCTGACTTGGCAATATGCTCAGTCAGCCATTCTAACTTTACCAACTATTAACTAATTATTTATTAGTTAAATCATCAAAGAATTTCTTCACACCATCTAAAAAGCTTTTAGAGCGCGGGCTGTTCTTCTCACCGCTCTTTCCACCTAATGATTCACCAAATTCTTTGAGTAACTCTTTTTGTTTCTCATTGAGTTTAACAGGGGTTTCAACAACGATGTGGCACATTAAATCACCTTGCAGGCCACCACGTACCGATTTCACACCTTTTCCTTTCATACGGAAAATTTTACCGGTTTGAGTTTCTGCTGGGATTTTCAGTTTTACACGCCCATCAAGGGTTGGCACTTCAATTTCGCCACCCAGTGCTGCATCAGCAAAGTTAATCGGCACCTCACAGTGCAGGTTATTACCATCACGCTCAAAAATATTATGAGGCAATACATGAACCTGAACAAATAAGTCTCCTGCTGGTGCTCCGTTTTCTCCGGCTTCACCTTCCCCTGACAAACGAACACGGTCACCCGTATCTACGCCAGCTGGAATTTTAACTGACAGTGTTTTATATCTTTCAACACGGCCATGACCATGACATTTGTTGCATGGATCTTTGATAACTTTACCGCGACCATGGCAAGTTGGACAAGGCTGCTGTACAGAGAAAAAGCCTTGGCGCATATGGACTTGGCCCATACCGTGACAGGTTGAGCACGTATCCGCACTGGTTCCCGGTTTCGCACCATTACCATGACAAACGTCACAGGTTTCTAAGGTCGGAATACGGATTTCTTTGGTCACTCCACGGACAGCCTCTTCAAGAGTCAGTTCCATGTTGTACTGTAGGTCAGAACCACGGCTTGGGCGCTGCTGTCTGCGGCCACCTCCAAAAATATCACCGAAGACGTCACCAAAGATATCACTAAAGTCAGCGCCACCACCAAAGCCGCCGCCTCCGCCCATTCCGCCTTGCTCAAACGCTGCATGACCATATTGGTCATAAGCGGCGCGTTTTTGCTCGTCAGAAAGAACTTCGTAAGCTTCTTTAATTTCTTTAAATTTACCTTCTGATTCTTTATCCCCCTGATTACGGTCGGGGTGATGCTTCATCGCTAAGCGCTTATAAGCTCGCTTAATATCTTTATCTGAAGCATTTCTTTCGAGGCCTAGCACCTCATAAAAATCTCTTTTCGCCATTCTATTTACCCTTAACATGCGGAACGGGCGTAGAGTTCCCTCGACGCCCGTATCCGGTATCAGTAACCATTAACTAGCATTTGCTACAGCTACTGCGCCCGCTAAGGGCATTATTTTTTATCTTTGTCGTTAACTTCTTCGAATTCAGCATCAACAACGTCATCATCTTTCTTCGCTTCTGCGCCAGCAGCACCACCCGCTTGCGCTTGAGCTTGTTGCTGTGCGATTTCCAGAAGTTTTGCAGATGCAGTGACTAAAGCTTGGATTTTCGCTTCAATATCCGCTTTATCTTCACCTTTTGCTGCCGCTTCTAATTCAGAAGTTGCTTTTTCAATATTCGCTTTATCTTCAGCTGGTAATTTATCACCGGCTTCTTCAATTTGTTTACGAGTACCGTGAACTAATTGGTCAGCTTGGTTACGAACCTGAACTAACTCTTCAAATTTACGGTCAGCTTCAGCGTTTGCTTCTGCGTCACGTACCATTTTTTCGATTTCCTCGTCATTCAGACCTGAAGAAGCCTTAATGGTGATGTTTTGCTCACGCCCGCTATTTTTATCTTTCGCAGAAACATGCAAGATACCATCAGCATCGATATCAAAAGTCACTTCAATTTGTGGCATACCGCGTGGGGCAGGTTGAATACCATCTAAGTTAAACTGACCCAGTGATTTGTTGTCACTTGCACGTTTACGCTCACCTTGCAGAACATGGATAGTTACCGCTGCTTGGTTATCTTCCGCTGTTGAGAATACTTGGCTATGTTTCGTTGGGATAGTGGTGTTCTTCGAGATTAACGAAGTCATCACACCACCCATGGTTTCGATACCTAAAGACAGAGGAGTTACGTCAAGTAACAGAACGTCTTTAACATCACCCGCTAAAACACCACCTTGTACTGCCGCACCCATTGCAACTGCTTCGTCAGGGTTCACGTCTTTACGTGGTTCTTTACCAAAGAAATCAGCAACAACTTTTTGAACCATTGGCATACGTGTTTGGCCACCAACTAAAATAACGTCGTTGATTTCGCTCACGCTTAAGCCCGCGTCTTGCAGAGCAACTTTAACTGGCTCCATAGAACGCTTAACTAAATCTTCTACCAGTGACTCTAATTTCGCACGAGTCACTTTAATATTCATATGTTTAGGACCTGTTGCATCCGCTGTAATGTACGGCAGGTTAACGTCTGTTTGTTGTGCAGAAGACAGCTCAATTTTTGCTTTTTCTGCAGCTTCTTTCAGACGTTGCATCGCTAACGGGTCGTTACGTAGGTCAACACCTTGTTCTTTCTTAAACTCTTCAACTAAGTAGTTGATTAAACGAGTATCGAAGTCTTCACCACCTAAGTGAGTATCACCATTGGTTGCCAAAACTTCATAGGTTTTTTCGCCATCAACTTCATCAATTTCGATGATTGATAAGTCAAATGTACCACCACCTAAGTCATAAACCGCAATAGTACGGTTACCCACTTCTCTATCTAAACCATATGCTAATGCCGCAGCTGTTGGTTCGTTAATGATACGTTTTACTTCTAAACCAGCGATACGACCAGCATCTTTAGTCGCTTGACGCTGAGCATCGTTAAAGTAAGCAGGTACAGTAATAACTGCTTCTGTTACAGGCTCACCTAAATAGTCTTCAGCTGTTTTCTTCATTTTTTTCAGAACTTCAGCTGAAACTTGTGGCGGAGCCATTTTTTGGCCTTTCACATCTAACCAAGCATCGCCGTTATCAGCCGCAATGATTTTATATGGCATGATAGAAACGTCGCGCTGAACTTCTTCGTCTTGGAAACGACGACCAATCAAACGTTTGATTGCAAATAAAGTATTTTCTGGGTTAGTCACAGCCTGACGTTTTGCTGGCTGACCTACTAAAATTTCACCATCTTGAGTGTACGCAATGATGGAAGGAGTCGTTCTATCACCTTCGCTGTTCTCCAGAACACGAGCTGTAGTACCATCCATAATTGCAACGCATGAGTTAGTTGTACCCAAGTCGATACCAATGATTTTACCCATCTAAAACGCCTCCAAAGGAATTCTTTTCACTATGATTTCGATATCAATCTATATGAGGCTCAATATTTCATTTTCAAGGGAGTTTTCACTCTGAGCCTAAATTATTTTTCAATACGCAATAATTTGGATTGATATCAGTTGATGCTTTTAAGATGGGGTCACAAATTCATTCATCAAGGGGGAGAATCAAAAAAATTTGCATTTATTGCAAAAAAACCTGTCTTGTGATCATGGTTTAAACAATCAAAACTGCGTATGATGCGCCGCCGCTGTCACTTTGGCAAAACTTTCTGTTTTTTATCTATTTGAATTTTATATATTTTACCAGAGGTTATATGCAGTCTAGCTCTCTTGCAAATCCAGGCCCACTTGGTTTACTAGGCTTTGGTATGACAACCATCCTGCTAAACATTCATAACGCAGGTTTTTTCCCTCTTTCATCCGTTATTTTAAGTATGGGCATTTTTTATGGTGGTATTGCTCAATTTATTGCGGGCCTGATTGAATACAAAAAAGGCAATACATTCGGTGCAACCGCATTTACTTCTTACGGGATGTTTTGGATTGCATTAGTTGGTCTATTATTTTTACCTTCAATGGGATTAGCTGAAGCAACTTCACCTGAGTTTTTAGGTGTTTTCCTCGCTATTTGGGGAATTTTTACCTTTTTTATGTTCTTGGGAACATTCAAAGCTAATTTTGTTTTGCAATTTGTCTTTGGTAGCTTAACTGTATTATTCGCTTTATTAGCGATTGGTAATATTACGGGAAATGCGGCATTACTAAAATTTGCAGGTTTTGAAGGAATTATCTGTGGTGCTAGCGCATTTTATTTAGCGGTTGCGGAAATCTTAAATGAGCAATATGGCAAAACTGTATTACCGATTGGTCAACGTGGTTAAGTTTGACTAACGCATGTGATTTTATGCATTAAATATTATTAATCAGGTGAGTCAATGCTCACCTGATTATATTGAAATACTACTCAGAACGAATTGCTGATTTAGGTCTAAATGCCTTCACAACCGTAGGGTCTGTTTCCACATATGGGCCATCAAGCAATTGAATACAATAAGGAACACTGGCGAAAATACCAGAAACGACTACATTCCCTTCTTTGTCCTTTAAGCCTTCCAGAGTTTCCGCAATTGCTTTAGGCTGCCCTGGTAAATTTAAAATCAGAGCCTGATTGCGTATTACTCCAACTTGGCGTGATAATATCGCAGTAGGCACGAACTTTAGGCTAATTTGGCGCATTTGTTCGCCAAACCCCGGCATCTCACGGTCTGCAATCGCGAGGGTTGCGTCAGGTGTAACATCGCGACGAGCGGGGCCTGTGCCCCCGGTAGTTAGGACTAAATGGCAAGCAAATTCATCCACCAGCTCACATAATGTTTGCTCTATCATGATTTGCTCATCAGGGATCAGGCGAGTTTCGATGCGAAAAGGTGTTGTCAGCGTTTTTGCTAACCACTCTTCTAGTGCAGGAATACCTTTGTCTTCATAAATACCGCTCGAAGCACGATCAGAAACAGAAACCAGACCTATGCGCAATTCATCCATACAAACCTCAAAGAAATTATTCAATCAAAAACTGTTCACTTAAGAATAAACAGGAGCGATATCATATCATGATGAACGACTGCATACAGTGTCGAGGTGTTTTTATCTTCAAATTGAGAACTAACTCAATGAAAAATGGATATAAAAAAACCCAACCAACCGGCTGGGTTTTAAAGAAAAAACGAAATAAATTACAGTAAATCTGCAATCATTTTTTCCAGTTTCTCTTGGTCTACTGCAAACTTACGAATACCATCAGACAGTTTATCAACCGCCATTGGATCTTGATTGTGCTGCCAGTAGAACTCTGCTTCCGTCAACTTAGCGCCTGGCTCTTGAGTTTTACCTGAATCTGTCAGTTTACGTACTAATTCACCTTGTGATTCTGACAGCTCTTTCAATAATCCTGGAGAGATAGTTAAGCGGTCACAACCGGCTAATTCAATGATTTCACCCACATTACGGAAGCTTGCGCCCATTACCACAGTTTTATAACCGTGAGCTTTGTAGTAGTTGTAGATTTCAGTAACAGAAACCACACCTGGATCTTCATGTGGCGCGAATTCTTTCTTATCTGTATTCGCTTTGTACCAGTCAAGAATACGACCCACAAATGGAGAGATCAGGTATACACCCGCTTCCGCACAAGCACGTGCTTGAGCAAAAGAGAATAATAAAGTCAGGTTACAGTTAATGCCTTCTTTTTCCAGTTTCTCTGCAGCACGGATACCCTGCCAAGTCGAAGCCAGTTTAATCAGAATACGGTCATTACTGATGCCTGCATCGTTGTACATTTTGATTAAGTGACGCGCTTTAGCAATACAAGCTTCTTCATCATAAGAAAGGCGCGCATCAACTTCAGTAGAAATACGACCCGGAACTAATTTCAGAATTTCCAGACCGATATTAACAGCCAGCTTGTCACAAGCATCAACAATTTGTTGCTCGCGATTATTGCTTTGCTTACGTGCCCATTCTACCGCTTCATCAATTAATTTACGGTACTCAGGAATTTGTGCAGCATTTAAGATCAGCGATGGATTTGTGGTCGCGTCTTGTGGCTTGTAAAGCTTCATTGCTTCGATGTCGCCAGTATCAGCAACAACAGTTGTCAGACTACGTAATGAGGTTAGTTTATCGGTCATTTCTTTAATCTCGTTGTTATACCCGTCATATTCCAAGTTGTAGCGGTGTTGGCTACCTACAATTCTTGCGACTCTTGTGGTGTTGGCTAACAAACTGCAACTTGAATTACTTTGCGTATTATAAAGGAATTGTGGCTATCGCCGCACCGTCTACAGATAATATCATGCATCCATATTGCTGCAAGCAAGTAAATCTAGTCAAAAGCAACTATTTGATTGGCAATCGATTTCGCTAGCCAATTAGAAACTGAATCCTTTTAGCAAGTTATATCGTGCTGTTATTGTAATAAAGAATAATATTGGTTTGGCTTATCGTATCAATTAGCCAATTAGGCAGAATTTTTGCTAAAGTAAGCAGTATCATTCTTTATTAAGGGTCAAGTCATGCTTATTACAATTTCACCTGCAAAAACATTAGACTACGAAAGCCCACTTGCAACACAGCAATTTACTCAGCCTGAGTTACTCTCTGAGTCTCAAAAATTAATTAATGTCTGTCGTAAGTTAACCCCCGCGGATATCGCCAGTTTAATGAAAATTAGTGACAAACTTGCAGGGCTCAATGCCGCTCGTTTTGCAGAATGGCATGCGGACTTTACCCCAGAAAATGCACGCCAAGCGATCCTCGCCTTCAAAGGTGATGTATATACGGGTATGCAAGCAGAAACGTTTTCTCAAAACGATTTTGAGTTTGCTCAATCCCATTTACGTATATTATCAGGCCTTTATGGTGTTTTAAGACCGCTAGATTTAATGCAGCCTTATCGCTTAGAAATGGGAATTCGTTTAAAAAATACCCGTGGAAAAGATTTATATGAGTTTTGGGGAGACATTATCACCAAGCAATTAAATCATGCATTAGCCGAGCAAAAAGACCCAATATTAGTCAATCTTGCCTCAGATGAATATTTCAAATCAGTGAATACAAAAAAACTGGATGGCCAAATTATCAAGCCTATTTTCTTGGATGAAAAAAATGGTAAATATAAAGTTATCAGTTTTTATGCAAAAAAAGCTCGAGGTTTAATGAGCCGTTTTATTATCCAAAATAAATTAACGAAAACAGACCAACTGGCTGATTTTAATTTAGAAGGCTATCAGTTCGATGAAAGCCAATCTAAAGGTAACGAGTTGATATTTACTCGCCCAGAGCAAGCTTAATGCACAAAACGTGGGGACTGGCGCACAGCAGATACCCACGTATTTCAAAATACTTCATTCTTTTTTCGGGCTCAATCACAATTTACTCATAAACCTTCTTGCTAAGCACGAATTAGCATTGATTCCTCAGCCTACTTTTTAGCTTTATGACAGTATAAATTGAGTTTTACCCACTATTTTGGAGGTGAAGTATGCCTTATGTCGCATCATCAAAACGCTATACTGAAATGGAATATCGTTTATGTGGCCGTAGCGGATTACGCTTACCACTGATTTCATTAGGGTTATGGCACAACTTTGGCGATAACAAACCCTTTGATAATTGCCAAGCCATGCTTCGCCACGCTTTTGACCTTGGGATCACCCATTTCGATCTTGCGAATAATTATGGGCCACCGCCAGGATCTGCCGAAAGTACATTTGGCAGGATCATGCAACAGGATTTTCTGCCTTATCGTGATGAAATGATCATTTCATCGAAAGCCGGTTTCACTATGTGGGATGGCCCTTATGGCGACTGGGGAAGTAAAAAATATTTGGTTGCAAGCCTAAATCAAAGTTTGAAACGCATGGGTTTAGATTATGTAGATATCTTTTATCATCATCGACCTGACCCCAATACTCCATTAGAAGAAACTATGGGAGCACTAGATCTCATTGTTCGCCAAGGAAAAGCTCTGTATGTGGGAATTTCTAATTACCCAACAAATTTAGCTAAAGAAGCCATTAATATTCTCAATGAATTAGGAACCCCTTGCCTGATTCACCAACCTAGATATTCCATGCTAGAACGCACTCCTGAAGAAGATTTACTTGATTTACTGGAAGAAGAAGGTGTCGGCTCTATCGCATACTCTCCGTTAGCAGGTGGAATTTTAACCGATCGCTATCTTAATGGTATTCCTGCGGATTCACGCGCTGCGGGTAATCCTTCTTTACCGCCAGAAAGACTCACATCCAACGTTTTATCAAAGGTTAAACAGCTGAACGAGCTGGCGGTAAAAAGAGGACAGAAGCTAAACCAAATGGCCTTAGCATGGTTACTGAGACATGATAGGATCACTTCAGTGCTCATCGGAGCAAGCCGTATCAGCCAAATTGATGATGCGATGGGGATCCTAAAAAATCGTAATTTTACGCAAGAAGAGCTCAAAGCTATCGAATTAATATTAGAAAGCTAATGAAATACACAAGTTGCAGGAAATCCTGCAACTTACTGAAATACAGCTTAATTAACGATATTCCCCATTTGCTTTAAACTGCACCACAGAATAAGGCTGAGTACGGCCATCTGGCTGCTCCATACCTAGGCTACCAATTGGCATGCCCGGAACAGAAATTCCCACCACATCTGCCGGTAAAGCATCAATCGCATCAAGGCTACTCACAGGAACATGCCCAACAATCACTTTGCCTTTGTATTTCGCTATGTGGCAGCTGCGTAAGTTATAAGGGACCTTCAATTCATCATTGAGTTGATTTAATTCATCATAACTAATTTCGTTCACTTCAACGTTATATCCCGCTTTTTTAACCCCTTCTCCCCACAATTCACAGCAACCGCAATTTGCATCTTTATACAATTGCACGCTCTGGCTTTGAGAAAATGCCGAAAATGACAGTAATAACATTCCACTCAACATTAATTTTTTCATTTTTAATTTACCTTCAAAATAGTCATGGTGAATATTCATCATTATTTATTATGACGTAACTGGCAGATTAATTTATAAGCTGCAGGAATAATAAATAGGGATAATAACGGTGCGGTGATCATGCCGCCAATCATCGGCGCCGCAATACGGCTCATCACTTCCGAACCAACGCCTGTTCCAAGTAATATGGGTAATAAGCCCGCTAAAATTACAGCAACCGTCATGGCTTTAGGACGAACTCGTAAAACAGCGCCTTCATATAATGCACGGTCTAAATCTTGATCTGATAAGCTGCTTATTCCTTGCTGTTTTTCTTTATCTTCGATTGCATGGCGTAAATAAATCAACATTACCACACCAAATTCAGCGGCTACACCTGCTAATGCAATAAATCCAGTTCCTGTCGCAACCGATAAATTAAAGTTCATCCAGTAAAGGAACCAAATAGCCCCAACCAAAGCAAAAGGTAAGCTTAATAAAATCAGCAAAGCTTCACTAAATCGTCTGAATGCTAAATAAAGCAAGACAAAAATAATCATGATGGTAGCGGGAACCATTAACATTAACTTTTGATTAGCCCTTTCAAGTAATTCGAATTGCCCCGTAAAGGAATAGCTAAGACCCGGCTTCATTTGGATGTTATCTTTTATTGCTGCATCAATATCTTTAATAACAGAGACCATATCGCGATCGCGCGCATCAATATAAATCCAACTAGTCGGTCTTGCATTCTCAGTTTTCAACATTGGAGCGCCCATATTCACGAATACATCCGCAACATCACTAAGCACAATTTGCTGTTTACTCGGCGTTAAAATTGGCAACAATTTCATCGCAGATACACTATTTCGGTAATCTTGAGGATATCTTATGCTAATTGGATAACGCTCAATCCCTTCAACCGTTTCCCCAACCATTTCCCCGCCAGTCGCCATTGAAATATAAACTTGTACGTCACTGATGCTCATACCAAAACGAGCTGCTTTTTCTCTATCAATTTTGACATCAATATAGCGCCCACCAACCAATCGCTCGGCTAAAACAGAAACAACTCCAGGCACCGATTTGGTGACTTTTTCAATTTCTTGGGCTAATGCATCAATTTCTTCGAGATCTCTGCCGGATACTTTGATACCTATAGGGCTTTTGACTCCCGTAGATAACATATCAATACGATTGCGAATAGGAGGAACCCATAAGTTCGCAACTCCAGGTAAACGCACCGTTTCATCAAGCTCATCAATAATTTTTTCGAGAGTCATACCTTCTCGCCACTGTGTTTGCGGCTTCAAACGTATCGTTGTTTCAATCATTTCCATCGGGGCTGAATCCGTAGCTGTTTCAGCTTTACCGACTTTTCCAAATACCGTATCCACCTCAGGAATAGTTTTGATTAACTTATCTGTATTTTGTAGTAAAAATGCTGCTTGTGCAGGAGAAACCCCCGGTAACGTTGAGGGCATATAAAGTAAGTCACCTTCATTAATCGCAGGAAGAAATTCACCACCTAAATGTTTTAATGGCCATATCACGGTAAATAAAGATAAGAAACCAATTAACAAAGTTGTTTTTGGCCATGCCAATACCTTAGTTAAAATAGGGCTGTAGAGTGAAATCAACCAACGATTCAGTGGGTTTTTATTTTCATTTGGAATATTACCGCGGATCCAATACCCCATTAGAATTGGAATAACAATTAATGCTAACGCTGCAGCCCCCGCCATGGCATAGGTTTTTGTAAATGCGAGTGGACCGAATAAACGGCCTTCTTGCCCTTCTAACGTAAAGATAGGAATAAAAGACAATGTGATAATTAATAAGCTGATAAATAATGCGGGTCCAACCTCAACAGCCGAGTCCGTAATAACTTTCCAACGCTGGGCATTATCAATGACTTTACCTTCATTTTCATGCTGCCACTTTTCTAATTTTTTATGTGCATTTTCTATCATAACAATGGCAGCATCCACCATGGCTCCGATCGCAATTGCAATACCCCCTAATGACATAATATTTGCATTTATTCCTTGGTAGCGCATGACGATAAAGGCAATAAATAATCCAAGAGGCAAGGAAAGAATAGCCACGAGAGCAGAACGGAAATGCCATAAAAAAACAGCACACACTAATGCGACAACAATAAATTCTTCCAGTAACTTATAACTTAAATTATCAATCGCGTTATCAATAAGAATACTTCTATCATAAGTCGTGATAATTTCGATGCCTTCCGGCAAGCTAGCACTTAAATCTTCAAGCTTCTGTTTTACATCATGAATCACATTACGTGCATTTTCACCTGAACGAAGCAAGATAATACCACCCACGACCTCGCCTTCTCCATTTAGCTCTGCAACCCCACGGCGCATTTCGGGCCCTTCCTGTATTCGAGCCACATCTTGTAAGTAAATGGGGACGCCATTTTCCGAGGTTTTTAGGTAGATTTTATTAAAGTCATCAATAGATTGAAGGTAGCCACTTGCTCTAACCATATATTCAGCTTCAGCAATTTCAATCGATGACCCACCCGCTTCTTGGTTAGCCATTTCAACTGCCTGTTTTATTTCAGGTAATGTCACTGAAAATTGGCTAAGTTTGAGTGGGTCAACTAAGATTTGGTAAGATTTAACCACACCGCCAACGGTTGCAACTTCTGAAACATTTGGCAACGCCTTCAATTCATATTTCAAAAACCAATCTTGTAATGAACGCAGTTCCGCTAAATTATGCTTTCCCGTTTTATCCACTAAAGCATATTCAAAAACCCAACCAACACCTGTTGCATCAGGTCCAATGGATGCCACTGCACCTTTAGGTAATTGGTTTTGGACTTGGTTTAAATATTCTAAAACTCGTGAACGAGCCCAGTATAAATCTGTATTATCTTCAAAAATAACATAAACATATGAGTCGCCAAAGGCAGAAAAACCACGCACCGTTTTTGCTCCCGGCACAGATAACATTGTGGTTGTTATCGGGTATGTGACTTGGTTTTCGACCAATTGTGGCGCTTGCCCTGGGTAAGTGGTTTTGATGATCACTTGTACATCAGATAAGTCAGGTAATGCATCAACAGGAGTACTGCGAATACTCCAAATACCCGCAATAACTAAAAATACGACCCCCATTAGCACTAAAAACCGGTTAGCAACTGAGCGTCTTATAATCCATTCCAACATACTCTACTCCTGAGATTTATGTGATGAATGATTAGATGACGCCGATGGTTCGGGAAGCGCTTCCATCTTGGCTAATGCCCCGGCAATATTCGCTTCAGAATCAATTAGGAAAATCCCCTGAGTCACTATATGCTCGCCCACTTGTAAGCCTTCAGATATTGCCGTCATTTGTTGGGATTCACTCAGCACTCGCACCCTTTTCGGAATAAATTCACCATTCTCACCAACAGCAATAACATGCTGTTCTTTCCCTGAATCCACAATGGCTTGTGATGGGATCAACAAACTTTCCTTACCTTCTGCAACTAGATTTAAATATGCAGTCATACCCGGTTTTAATAAATGGTTAGGATCCGCAATTTCTGTACGAATATTAATTGTACGACTTGCTTGATCTGCACTGGGTAATATCAACCAGTTTTTTACATTAAATAACTGCGAAGGGTAGGCAGGAATAGAAACTGTAAATTGTGTTTGTTGATTAAGTAATTCAGCAACTGACTGAGGAACAGATGCATTAATCCACAATGGATCTGTTCCTTGAATTTGTGCAATAACGACTTCTTTGGATACGTTCATCCCTAAGCGCAAATTAAGTGCAGTAATTACCCCAGAAATAGGGGCTTGAACGGTAAAACGTGTTTGCACTTTTCCTGTTTTAATAAACTGGGAAAGCGCACCTTCTGGCATGCCATTTAAACGTAAACGCTCAATGACGCTATTAAGATCTTGTTGGCTCGCATTCATTTGCTTAAGTGCGAGATATTCGCTTTGTGCTTCAACCCATGCTGGGATCGTTAGCTCCGCAATAGGAACGCCTTTTTGGATCCTCTCACCGACTGTGAATGGATAAACTTTTTCAACAAAACCATTTTCTCGTGCTTGTACGATCGCAAATTGGTGATCATTAAACACAATTTCAGCTGGAAATGTTAAGTCATAGTTTAATTTTCCCCACTTTACATCCACCGTTTTAAGCCCTAAATTTTGTGTCTGTGTTGGGTTAATTGTTATTCCTTTGCTATCCGCTGAAGCCAAGTTTTCATCCGCATATTTAGGAACAAGGTCCATGTCCATAAATGGGGATTTTCCTGGTTGATCAAATTTAGTATTGGGATACATTGGGTCATACCAATACAATACGGTGCGTTCTTGTTTTTCAACTGATTGGCTATTATTTTCTACAACGAAAAAATAACGATAAAATAAAATTGAAATAACGCTCGATAAAATAATTACCAATAGCAATTTGGTCAGGTTAACTAATGACATAACATCTCTCTACCTATTTAGTTTATCTTTTCGATGGATTTCAACATTGAAAGATTACCTTGTTGTACAAAGGAAAATTTTAATTCATCATTTTCTTGTAAACCGTTGATCATATTTTCATTTTCATAAGTAAAACGCATAGTCATTGGTGGCCAGCCAATACTTTCAATTTCTTTATGGTTAATCGTTAATTTCTTGTTCTCTTTATCAATCGAAATGAGCTTTCCTTCCGTATTGATTGTCGGTTCTGCGACTTTTTCTGGATAAATAGAGTGGTTATGTTCAGCGCCGCTTGCATAGCCAGTTGCTGCTAACATCGCCATTGAAATTGCAAAAAATACCGTATTTAATTTTTTCATTGTTACCCTCATGATTTTATTAATCCGCCACCTAGTGCAGAGAATAAATTTATTTCATTCTTCTGCTGTTCTATTTTCAACATCAATAAATTTTGCTGTTCGGTAAATAAGCTACGCTGTGCTTCAAGAACATCGAGATAGCTCAAGCCACCATATCGATAACTAGCTTGTTTCTGTATTAAGACGTTTTGCAGCGTGTTGACATATTGCTCTTGGGATATAAGTTGTTTTTCTAAACTCGATTTGATCACTAGGGCATCTTTCACTTCACGAAACGCCACCTGAATGCTTTTTTCATAATTAGCAATCGCTTTATTTTTTCTAATATTTGCCAACTCTAAATTTCGGCTATTTGATCCTCCAGTAAAAATAGGTAACGTGATTTTAGGAATAAAATTCCAGATACCATTTGAAGAATCAAATAGCCCAGTTAAAGACTCGTTATTATTTGCGATACCCGTATTAAAGGAAATTGAAGGAAAAAAAGCAGCTCTCGCTACACCAATATTGGCATTCTCAGAAACAATATTTTGTTCCGCTGCCATAATATCTGGGCGTTTTAATAATATTTCAGAGGGAATATTTGAAGGTGTTGTAATCAAGGGATAATTCGGTTCGTAGTGCCCTAACTCTGAGTTTATCTTTGTTACATAATCATTCGTCAAAAAATTCAGTAAATTTTCATTTTTTGCAATTTCACTTTCAATTTTTTCGATATTAATAGAAATAGACTGAACTTGTCCTTTAGCTTGTTCTAAGTCTGATAGCCCCGCTTTTCCTGCCGCCACTTTTTGTATTACTATCGATTGACTATTGAGGTAGCTTTGTTTCGTCTCTTGTGCAATTAATAATAGTTTTTGGTTATACACCACATCTAAATACGCTTCTGCTACCGTTTTGATTGTTATAATTTGTGTCGCACGGTTCATCTCTTGAGAAGCGATAAATTTTGCTTTATCTGCATCAGATAAATTTTTAATACGTCCAAAAAAATCCAGTTCATAGCTGATATCAATACCCGCACTATATTTCTTATTGAACGATGTGCCAGACTCTAATGATTGGCTGTAGTCAGCACTCATTGATGAATTAACTTGAGGATATTTTTCAGCTTCCGCTAACCCAAAACGCACACGAGCTTCTTCTACATCTAACGCAGCAAGATATAAATCACTGTTTTTGTTAAGCGCAATTTCTATCGCTCTTTTCATTTGTGGATCTTGAATAAATTGGTCCCAACTAGGAATCGATAATTCTATTTGAGACTGCTTTACTGCATCAGGAATATTGCTACTGAATTGATGAGGTACATTAAGATTAGGACGTTGATATTCAGGGGCTAGCGAAACACAACCCGTCAAAATTAAGGCATAAGCTATAATTAATATTTTTGGGGAATACATGGTATAGCCATGCCTCTAGTGATTAAAATTGAGGCTATAGTAAAAAAGAACAACTGTTAGATTCATGACATGAAAATGACAAATTTGTCATTTTACATTTCGTTACTGTAGTGCTTAGAATGGCAGTATTGTTTACCTGTCTGCTAGGTCTAAGATGAAATTACTTATTGTTGAAGATGAACATAAAACGAGAGAATACTTATCTAAAGGCTTAAGTGAGTCCGGGTTTATTGTTGATGCAATCGAAAATGGCATTACAGGCCTGCATATGGCCACAACTGAAGACTATGATTTAATTATTCTTGATGTGATGTTGCCGGATATTAACGGCTGGGAGATTGCAAAAAAATTACGCAGTGTAGGAAAAAATACACCAATACTCATGCTTACTGCTTTAGGTAATGTTGAACATCGAGTCAAAGGGTTAGAGTTAGGTGCTGACGATTATCTCGTTAAACCATTTGATTTTTCTGAGCTACTTGCCCGAGTGAGAACTTTATTGCGCAGAGGCAATAACAGCATCCAAAAAACACAATTTACCATCGCTAATTTGCATGTTGATCTGATCAAACGGCGCGTTACCCGTGAAAATGATAAAATTATACTCACCAGTAAAGAGTTTTCTTTATTGGAATTTTTTATTCTTCACCAAGGTGAAGTTCTTTCTCGTTCTCTAATAGCCTCAAAAGTTTGGGATATGAATTTTGATAGTGATACCAATGTCATTGATGTTGCAGTCAAAAGACTGAGAGCTAAAATAGATCAAGGCTATGAACCTAAATTGATTCATACCATCAGAGGAATGGGCTATTTACTTGAGATCCCTGAAAATGATTAAGTTATTTCGATCTCCTGTCTCTATTTCAATTCGTCTTATTGTTTTAATCAGTATTACCCTCTCCCTCGCTTTATTATTATTTAGCTCGATCATGATCAATTCAGTTATGTTACATTTCAAACAGCAAGATGAATATACATTGAGCCAAATAAATCTCACTATTCGCAGTTTATTAAGTGAAAAAACTAACTCACAAGATGAACAATTTTCACGTATCAGAACTATTTTGAATGAACACCAAGATTTGGTTGTCTACCTCATAGATCAAAATGGGAATGTCCTGACTTCCTCAAATGCAACTGTAGACCTCATTTCTCGCCTAAAAAATTATGACTCGACTAAAGATAATGCGGATCAATATCTTGAAAGTTATCGATTAGCCGAAAGTAAAATTAAGGTATATCGCTCCAATGATATACAGCAATACCGCCTAGTAACGGCTCTTTCTCTTAATTTTCATCATAATTATCTTAGCTCTCTCATATATAACCTGATAATCAGTGCGATTTTACTGTGTTTATTTACTATTGCAGTTGTTTATTTTTTAGTTATCAAAGGCCTCAAGCCACTTAAAGAAGTTAGCGATGAAATAAAGAATGTAACCTCTGAAAATTTAAGTGTTCGTTTAGACCCTGACTCTGTGCCTAATGAATTAAAGCAATTAACTAAATCATTTAATCAGATGTTAGTAAAGATTGAAGATGTTTTTGTAAGGCAAACGAATTTCTCTGCAGATATTGCCCATGAAATGCGTACGCCAATTACTAATTTAATGACTGAAACTCAAATATCTCTGAGTAAAAACCGCAGTAAAGAAGAGCTAGTTGAGGTGTTATATTCTAATTTGGAAGAATATAACCGTCTATCACGAATGATATCTGACATGCTTTTTCTTGCTCAAGCAGATGATAATAGGCTTATTCCAGAGAAAAAAATGATTAATATTAAAACTGAAATAGAGCTTATATTTGATTATTTTGAATATCTCGCAGAAGAGAATGAAATAAAACTCAAGCTGATTGGTGAAACAACCTCTATTATGGCCGATAAAGACATGTTAAGGAGAGCGATTACTAACTTAATCTCAAATGCTATCCGCTATACCCCAAAAGGCGATTCTATCAGTATTAATATTTCAAATGTAAAAGAGGGAGTTGAATTAATCATCAGCAACCCTGGTATAAAAATACCAGAAGAACATTTAGCTAAACTTTTTGATAGGTTTTATCGCGTGGATAAATCAAGACAACGAAAAAATGAAGGAAGCGGTATCGGATTAGCTATCGTCAAATCGATTGTATCAGCACATAAAGGCAGGATCACTGTAACATCAGATGATTTTTCAACACGTTTCACTATATTTTTACCTATAAAATAAAATTAAAAATTTCATTATAAATGGCAATTTTGTCATTTTGTTGTCAGTATTCAGACAGAAATAAAGCCTTATTATAGTTATAAGATAAATTATTTAACTTAATAAGGATTCACAATGAAAAAAATTATTTTTGCTTTAGCGATTTCTGCTGTAACAACACATGTAACAGCAGCTCAAACAGAAAAAGAAATTCATTATAATGCAGCAACTGCTCTCAGTTTCACTGAAAATAATACCTCTTATTCCAATCTAAAATCGATTAATAACCATTTAAAGCAAGCGGGTATTTCTGGCAATAATATAATTAACTCACCTCAGTCATTTCTTCAATTAGATGAACATACTCAAGCTGCTACTGCATTGAATTTTACTCAAAATAACACATCTCCAGTAATACTGAATATGATCAGCCGCCATCAAAAGCAATCACCTAACTATAAAAAACCGATAGTAAAAACGGCTAAATTATTTTCCGATATGAATGAAAGTGAGAAGGCTATTACTATGCTAAGTTTCAATAAAAATAGCTCTTCGGCACCAATTCAAAATGAAATCATGAAAATATCAAAAGATAACAAATAATTAGTTTTAAATAAAATTATTTAGTTCAATTAAATAAAACAAAAGTCTATTTTAATCGGAAAATCATTATAGTAAGTTTAAAGCTTATTATAATGATTTACCCTATTACATTTTTTATTACCTAAATAAATAAATCCTTTATTGATTATTCGAATCTGTGAATTACAATTCACTTGCAGTACACATTCATTTAAACTTTCCAATGAGGATTTATTATGTACAAAGCATCTATTATTATCGCATCATTATTATTTTCAACACTAGCATCTGCAACTTCCTTAGAGTCTCAATTATCATCAAAAAATATAATGAATTTTTCTGCCGAATATTCACTACATAATGGTGGAAACGGTGGTAATGGTGGTAATGGTGGCAACGGTGGTCATGGTGGCAATGGTGGTAACGGCGGCAATGGCGGACATGGTCATTAATTTATCTCAATATTAAATTTCTCCCCCTTCTTTTTGGAGGGGGAAAGGAGAAATACATGAATCATAAGGTTTGCATTTCATTAAGTCTGTTATTAATTAGCTCTTATTCCATCTCAAGTTATTCTCATTCCTTATTTAATACTACATCTAACTGTTCATTAAAAAATGAACTTATTATTAATGACGTTAATAATAAAATATGTTCGATATTAAATGGTCAATATTATTATTCTAAGATCCTTAGCTTTGCAAGCCATGGGCAAAACGGAAATCATGGCCAAAATGGAAGTCATGGTCAAGGTGGATTAGGTGGTCAGGCCGGGCAAGGTGGTGATGGTCAAAATGGTGGAAATGGCGGAACAGGTTCAAATAACGGCAACGGTAGTAACGGTGGAAATGGTGGCCATGGTAGTGTTACCGGTGGTGACGGTGGCCATGGGGGAAATGGTGATGGAACCGGCAATGGTGGTAATGGCGGCAATGGCACAATGAATGGGAATGGAGGAAACGGGGGGAATGGGGGAAGTAATGGTGGGAATGGCGGCAATGGTGGAAATGGTTCTGGAGGTGGAAATGGCGGCAATGGTGGCAATGGCAGCCAAGGCGGTAAAGGGGGACGCGGTGGTTCAGATGGTGGTAGAGATGGCCTCGACGGCATCAGTACACTCTAATAGGCAAATTCATTAGCTGTGAATAAGTGATGTGGCAATATGAAACCATATAATTACCTTAACAATAAATGGTCTTATCATTAAAAACGGAAGCTTCTGCTTCCGTTTTTCATATCCACATATTCTTTATTGCTTAGGTGCTAATTTCATTAAAAATGTGCGTAATTGGGTAAAGTCAGATGGTAAAAAGTGTGAAAGTAGCGGTAGCTCTGCACGCTCAGCTAACTCTTTTGGTAAAGGTATGGCTTTATTAAGGATCTCTTCAACACTTTCCTTAAACTTAGCTGGATGTGCCGTACCTAAAAACAGCCCGTATTCGCCTTCTTGCAACTGGTCACGCAGCACACGATAAGCAACCGCAGCATGTGGCTCAGATAAATATCCTTTTTTATCTAATTCACGTACTGTTTCTTTAGTCACTTCATCACTCACAACCCCATGGCCTAATTCATCAAGGGACCAACCTTTACGGCGGAATAACTCCTCAATACGAGGCCAGTTGTTCGGCTGACTAACATCCATGGCATTCGATAATGTAGCCACAGTTTGCTTTGGTTTCCATTGTCCATCAACAAGGTAACGCGGCACAGTATCATTTACGTTAGTCGCTGCAATAAAGCGTTTGACAGGTAAGCCCATTGCTTTGGCTAATAAACCTGCCGTAAGATCCCCAAAGTTCCCACTCGGAACCGAGATCACTAGTTGATCGCGTTTTTCTGCTGGGATCTGCGCGACCGCTTCAAAGTAATAGCAGATCTGAGCAAGTAAACGACTGATATTGATCGAATTCGCTGAATTTAAGTACAGCGCCTTTTTCAACTCTTCGTCATCAAATGACTGTTTTACTAATGCCTGACACGCATCGAAGTCATCTTTAATCGCAACCGTATGAATATTTTCACCCAGTGTACAAAAGAGTTTTTCTTGCAGCGGGCTGATTTTCCCTTCTGGATAGAGAATAACAACTTGCACGTTATTAAGACGATAGAATGCGTGAGCGACTGCCGCTCCGGTATCCCCTGAAGTTGCCGTCAAAATGGTCACAGGTTGCTCACCAGCGACTTGACCTAACGCCTGAGCCATAAAGCGGCCACCGAAGTCTTTAAATGCGAGGGTTGGCCCATGATATAGCTCCAACGTTGCAACATCATCTTCAACTTTAGAAACTGGCGCAGGAAAAGCAAATGCGGCTTTAACTCTCGCTGCTAGCTCTTCTGATGGAATTTCATCACCAATAAAAGCACTTAAAATACGGCTGCTACGTGTGACAAAATCTAATTTTAATAATTCGTCGATTTCAGCCGCACTAAATTCAGGCAGATCTTGGGGAAAGAATAAGCCTTGTTGCTTCCCTAACCCTTGCTTAACCGCTTGCGCAAAACTTACTTGTTCATTGTTATCTTTTAAATTATACAGTTTCATTATTTACCCTATTGTCCTTGCCCCGGCCAGATCCAAACGGCAGATATGCACAAAGCCTTCATCATTCTGAATATAATGTTGTTGCAAGTAGCTCGCCATATTTTCAGCGATATGTTTCTCATCGCAAATAGCAAATAGTGTTGGCCCAGAGCCAGAGATACCACACGCCAATGCACCTATTTCTTTTGCGTTCTGGCGCGCTGCCGCAAAACCCGGTAATAGTTGTGTACGATAAGGCTCAGCAACAACATCTTGGATCATCGTTGCTGCAAGTAACGGCTGGTTTGTATGACATGCATGAATGAACCCTGATAAGTATCGACCATGGTTTACAATGTCGTGACGTGGGTAGCTATCAGGCAGGATCGCACGTGCTTCCGCTGTTGATACTTTAATTCCTGGATAGGCCATAACCCAATACCAATTTTCAAATGCAGGTACAGGCTGTGAAATAATACCATTTTGCTCGATAATCAGTTGTAAACCACCTAAAAAACACGGTGCGACATTATCATAATGCACACTACCAGAAATACGCCCTTCCAGTTCCCCCATCATGCCAAGCAGTTGGGTATCATCAAATGGTTTCTCTGCAAATTCGTTTAGCGCCATCAATGCGGCGACAACAGAGCAGGCACTAGAACCGAGCCCTGAACCAATTGGCATATTTTTTTCAAGCGTCATCGCAACATTTAATGGCTGACCAAGACGCTCACAAAACAGCTGCCAACATTGGTAAACAATATTGTGCTCATTCTTTTTCGGAAGTTTAGCAACGAATTTGCCTTTATTCGTCAACGAAAAGGTGTCTGCCGCTTCAACTGTTACACAATCACCTAATAGTGAACCGTCTGCAGGCGAAACTGCTGCCCCTAGGACATCAAACCCGACGCTCACATTACCAATTGAAGCCGGTGCATAAACTTTAATCACTTATTAAACTCCCAATTTCCATGAAAGGGTACGCAGCATATCCGCAAATACACCAGCCGCAGTAACATCATTACCTGCGCCATAACCTCTTAATACTAAAGGAATTGGTTGGTAATAGCGTGTATAGAAAGCTAGTGCGTTTTCGCCATTTTTAACTTTGAAGAGAGGGTCATTACCATCTACGGCAACAATCTTAACCTGACAGCGTCCTTCTTCAATCAATCCAACATAGCGTAACACTTTTTGTTCTGCTTCTGCGGCTTTTATACGTTGCGCAAATTGTTCATCCAATTGTGGTAGGCGTGCCATAAATTCAGGCACTGCGCCACTACTGTCAAAATCCGTTGGTAAAACAGGTTCAATTTCAATATCTTGTAACTCTAAGTCATAACCTGCTTCACGGGCTAAAATTAACAATTTACGCGCCACATCCATACCCGATAAATCATCACGAGGGTCTGGCTCCGTAAAACCTTTTTCTTTAGCGAGTGTTGTGGCTTCGGATAAAGACATGCCTTCGTCTAACTTACCAAAGATGAATGATAAAGAACCGGATAAAATTCCGCTGAAATGAACCAGTTCATCCCCTGCATTCAATAAATTTTGCAGGTTCTCAATAACCGGCAAGCCCGCGCCTACGTTAGTGTCATAGAGGAATTTACGTTTCGATGTTTCACTTGCCGCACGTAACTGATGGTAGTAATCCATCGACAAAGTATTGGCTTTTTTATTTGGTGTGACTACATTAAAGCCATCTTTCAAGAAATTGACATACTGCTCTGCAATTTCCTGATTTGATGTGCAGTCAATAATGACAGGGTTCAAGAAATGGTATTCACGCTCTAAGCGAATTAAACGGCTTAAACTAAATGGCTCTTTCGCTTCCGCTAGCTCCGCTTTCCAGTTATCTAAATCAATCCCTTGCATATCCGTTAACATTGCCCGTGAATTAGCAATACCACATACACGCAAATCAATATGCTTTTGTTTTAACCATTGTTGCTGGCGGTGAATTTGCTCAATTAATGCATTACCAACGCCACCAACACCAATGATAAAGGCCTCGATAACTTGTTCCGCATTAAATAGCATTTGGTGACATAAGCGTACCGCCGTTGTGGCTGACTCGTTGGCAATAACAGCAGAAATAGAGCGTTCGGAAGACCCCTGTGCGATAGCGACAATGTTTATGTTACCGCGAGTTAAAGCGGAGAAGAAACGCGCGGAAATGCCTTTCAACGTGCGCATGCCGTCACCCACAACTGAAATAATCGCCAACTGCTCCATCACATCCAGAGGATCAAGTACGCCATCTTTCAGCTCTAAGTAAAACTCTTCTTCCAGTGCGGCACGTGCTCTCACTAATTCATTTTGCGGGACACAAAAGCTAATACTGTATTCTGATGAAGACTGCGTGATCAGGACGACCGAGATCCCTTTACGAGACATGACTGAGAAAATGCGTGCAGCCATACCCACCATTCCCTTCATACCGGGGCCAGATACGTTAATCATCGCCATGTTATTCAGGTTGGTGATCCCTTTCACTGGTGTGCTATCGTCAGTTTGACCATCACCAATTAAAGTCCCCGGAGCGCTTAAGTTAGTGGTATTTTTTATCAGGCAAGGGATTTGGAATTGAGCAATTGGGGCGATGGTACGAGGATGGAGAACTTTGGCACCAAAGTAGGATAACTCCATGGCCTCCTGATATGACATACCTTTCAACAAGCGTGCATCGGGTACTAAACGCGGGTCACAAGTATAAACCCCATCTACATCAGTCCAGATTTCACAACAATCAGCCCGTAAGCATGCCGCTAAAACTGCAGCTGAATAATCAGACCCATTACGACCTAATACCACTAATTCACCTTTGTCATTACCTGCAGTGAAGCCCGCCATTAAGACAAAATGATCTTTCGGTATATTTAAATCAGCAATGCGTTTTGTTGACTCATTTATATCAACGGTAGACTCAAGGTAATGGCCTTTCGCGAGTAAGCTCTCTACAGGGTTAATTACAGTCACATTATGGCCGCGTGCTTTTAGCACCGACTCCATAATGGCGATAGAGAGTTTCTCGCCACGGCAGATAATGGCTGCGTTAATGCTGTCAGGACATTGTCCGAGAAGAGTAATACCATGCAGTACTTGTTTGATTTGTGCGAATTCTTGCTCTGTCAATTTTTTTAAACGGTCATATTCAAAACCGGGTTGTTTTTCTTTTAATCCTTTTAAAAGGTTAGCAAAAATCATTTCAGCATCATTAACATGCGTGATGACATCTTGTCCTGCAACCGTTTTTTCAATCATAGCAACCAGATGGTTAGTGATTTTTGCTGGCGCGGATAACACCAAAGCCACTTGTCCATCTGCTAGTTTACTTTCAGCGATGTCGGCAACATTCAGTACTCGTTCGTCATTTGCAACCGAAGTACCGCCAAATTTAAGCACACGCATGGTATTTCTCTCCTGAATTAACACCAAAAAAAAGCCCGCATCGGTTAAGTATGCGGGCTTTTTCATTTTTATTTTTTGGATGCGTCAGCCCGCCCCGTTTCCTGTGGTTACGGTGGTGGTGGTAATAATAATAGTCAGGCTGATATTACGCATAGATTCTGTCTGTCTCTTAGATTCTTTTAAGTTTCTCCCTATACGGTTAAAGCAATTGGTATATTTTGTCAAATTTATTTGCAAAACATCCCTTTTAAAACTCTTTTTTTATTTGATAAATTATCTATCAGCGCGAAAAACACATTCACAAAAAGATACCTATCACACCAATGATGGTATTAAAAACCAAAAAAACTTAAATTTTAAGTTAAATAATTTTTTACCTAGCCAGAAATGAAATTGCCTATTAAATAGGCAAAACAGATAGCCTTTAGCGATTTCTTGTGAAGAAAATCAAAATGAAAATATGAACAACAATGACCCACTTAATCAATGCATTTAGCAGCTATATTTCTTATCATTTGCCCCATGTTCATCAATACATAGGCACCATTACACAAGTCAGTATTGATACTTAATTTTATGATTTTTTCATTCGTTTAAATTACAAACAAATGCTATGAAATTGTTAAAAAATAGTCACAGCAAAATAAAATAAGTATTTTTCCTAATTAAATGAAACAAAAAATCACAAACTAAATATTTACACCCCGTTATCTCTAGCAAGATAAATTTTTCACCTTTTTCTGTAGCAAAATAACATTTCGAAATTGGAGGTAAGTCACAAATTAAACATTATTTATAATGGTATATTTAACTCATTGAAGACTATGTTCATTGATACCAAGCCGAAGCATACCCTATGCATCAACTACTCCCCTTTTTTAGACGCTATCTGATTCCTAAACACCGCATTAATTTATATAATTATCTGCCTAACAATTTTTGTTAACGTGCTACAATTGATTTTGATATGTATCAACAAAAGTTAGTTTTTTAGGTGGTAAATGCAGTATTAGCTGTTATATTGCTGTTAACAGTACAATATTGGGAAAGTGCTTACATTTTGACTTGCAGTTAAAGTCTTTTGCCTAAAATGGCAACATAATGTCACTGTTGAATTTCAAAACAAATTTATACTCATAAACGTTTTTTCCAGAGAACAATATCAATAACCACCTAACTGGAAACGGCTTGTGAGTTCAGTATTTTTATTTTAATACTTTAGGTAGCAACTATGCAGACCCCACACATTTTGATTGTTGAAGATGAAATTGTCACACGCAATACGCTTAAAAGCATCTTTGAAGCGGAAGGCTATGTGGTTCATGAGGCAACTGATGGCGAAGAGATGAATAACGTTCTCTCTGAGCACGACATCAATTTAGTCATCATGGATATTAATTTACCAGGAAAAAACGGTTTATTACTTGCTCGTGAGCTTCGTGAACAAGAAAGCATTGCGTTAATGTTCCTAACAGGACGTGATAACGAAGTCGATAAAATCCTTGGCCTTGAAATTGGTGCTGATGACTATATCACTAAACCATTTAACCCACGCGAACTGACTATTCGTGCGCGCAATTTACTGTCCCGTACAATGAATTTAGCGGGTGGTACGGAAGAGCGTCGTTTAGTGGAAAGCTATAAGTTTAATGGTTGGGAATTAGACATCAACAGCCGTTCATTAGTCAGCCCTGCCGGTGAGCACTACAAATTACCCCGTAGTGAATTCCGTGCGATGCTGCATTTCTGTGAAAACCCAGGAAAAATTCAGACTCGTGCAGACCTGCTGAAGAAAATGACTGGCCGTGAATTAAAACCACACGACAGAACTGTTGACGTAACGATCCGTCGTATTCGTAAACATTTTGAATCGACACCTGACACACCAGAAATTATCGCTACCATCCACGGTGAAGGCTATCGTTTCTGTGGTGATTTAGACGAATAAGAATAATTAGAAAGCTAATTATTTACTGGTTATCGAAATCCGTTGTCTTTCAGGCAACGGATTTTTTATTTGCGAGCTATTTTTATTGCGAGTATAGCGACTCAACCGTTTTTTTGTGATTACCAAGGCATAATTGGTACCGCACTTAACGCATTCTTTGGTGAACCGTCGATCATTTTATCTGAATAAGTCAAATAAATTAATGCATTACGCTTAGGATCATAAAAGCGTACAACTTGCAATTTCTTGAAAACTAAAGATGTTCGTTTTTGAAAAACAACCTGCCCTTTCGTTGGTTTGCGTTTGACACGGTCATTTAACTCAATCGGCCCAACTTGCTGGCATGAAATTGCAGCATCAGAAGTATCTTCTGCTAAACCTAAGCCACCTTTGATTCCCCCTGTTTTTGAACGGCTTAAATAACAAGTCACATTCTCAACATCGGGGTCATCAAATGCTTCAACGACAATTTTATGGTCAGGGCCGAAAATTTTAAAAACAGTATCGACTGAACCAATTTCTTCAGCAAATGTGATGCCCGGCAACACTGATAATAATGCTGCAAGTACGATATTTTTTAATCTGGAACGACGCATACTGAATTCCCTATTCAACTAAAAATCGGTAAAACTTCGTAGTAAAACGAGACTTATTATTCACTTTCTTAACTAATTATCAAATACAACTCATTTACTATAAACGAAAAAGATAACTTGATATAGAATAGCAATTCATTGATAGATTATATCTGTTCTATAAGTCGCATTGGCTGGGGATATACATGGATCAAACTAATATTATTCGCGACTTGCTTCGCTGGATAGATGACAACCTAGACAAACCACTCTCACTGGATAATGTTGCAGCAAAAGCTGGCTACTCTAAATGGCATTTACAACGAATGTTCAAAGAGGTGACTGACCAAGCGATTGGTGCTTATATTCGAGCCAGAAGGCTTTCTCGTGCAGCTGTGGCATTGCGGCTAACAAGCCGACCAATTCTTGATATTGCGTTACAGTATCGTTTTGATTCGCAACAAACTTTTACTCGAGCCTTTAAAAAGCAATTTAACCTAACCCCTGCTTTTTACCGCCGAAGTGAAGAATGGTGTGCAGCAGGAATTTGCCCACCGATTATTTTAGATAATCACACGAATATTGAACATGAATTCTTGCAAATGCCAGCGCAAGAGCTGGTTGGCTTGGAACAAAGTTGTTCTTATGCGTTAGAAGAGTGGTCAACGGCCTGTTCGCAAATGCGCCAGACATTTTGGCACTACTATTTGGATAATACGACGACTATTGCGTCAGAAGTTTTTGGCTTGCACCATGCCATTCATAATCCAGAAAAAGAAGATGAACAAACGGTGTTTTATACCACTGCGGTAAGACCCGAAGATGCAAGTTTTAACACTGACCAATACACAAGTTTAACGTTGCCAAGTGGTCATTATGTTAAATTTTCGTTCAACGGCACACCAACTCGAGATGCATTACAAGAGTTTTTATACCAAATTTATGGTGTATATCTGCCTAAGCTGAATTTAACGCGTCGTCCTGGTTATGACATCGAACATTATCGATTAAAAAATATCGATTTACGTCATATCACCCCAGAAAATGATGACCCAAAAACACATATCGATACCTTTGATTATTATGTCCCAATCAAAACAGGTTCGACCGCAACACCTTAAAGTAGAGGAGTTTCAGTTTGTTGAAACTCCTTTTTCTAAATCGTTAACCTTGCTGTTCATCGAGAGCAGGCTGCGACAAGTGTGTCACCTCACCAGCTGTTTCAACTATCCAACCATTCGCCAACCATGGGCTGTTTTGGTAATCAACACGAGATAGTGAACAATTACGTAAACGCAAGCGGCGTTCTGAATAGGCAGGAACCCCCATAATACGGCTAATTAACGTACTTAACGCAATACCATGACTAACAATCAGTGGGCGACTCCCTTCAGGCAAATCTAAACAACTATTTAGTGCTGCAAACATGCGTGTATATAGCTCCTCCATCGATTCACCCTCTGGAATTCGTCCTCCACGAGTGCCATCAATTAAGCTTTTACGCCACTGTTCTTCCTCTGGCGTTAACGACTCTATTGCTCTTTGCTCAAGAACGCCCATATTTAGTTCACGTAGACGCGGTTCTGTGGTAATTTCACACCCGCATACACTTGCAATTATTTGTGCAGTTTCCAGTGTGCGTCCCATATCACTAGTGATAATATGGGTAATGCCTTCTGACTTTATCCTCTCAGCCACCTGCCTTGCTTGCAGTCGTCCAGTGGCGGTCAGAGGGCTATCGGATTGTCCCTGGATGCGACGAGCTAAATTCCATTCAGTTTCGCCATGGCGAACAAGATAAACCTGTAACATAGATGTGTTCCGTTATTACTTTTCGAAGTATGTGTTCAAAGGAAAATAATTAATGTACCAAGTTATAGCTGCAACGACTAATCCTGCCAAAATTAAAGCGATCCATCTTGCTTTCGATGCTGTTTTTGGGGCTGGCAGTTATCAAATTGAAGATATTAATGTCGATAGCAGCGTTCCACAGCAACCTATCGGTAATAATGAAACCCGTACTGGGGCTAGACAGCGCGTCATGGCCTCTCGGCAAGTTCGCCCTGAAGCGGATTTTTGGGTTGGTATTGAAGCGGGTATCGAAGACGATATGACATTTGCTTGGATAGTGATTGAGCATAAGCAAATACGCGGTGAGTCTCGCTCTGCCAGTATTATGATCCCAGAAAAAATTCTGGCGGGTATTCGTGAAGGCCGTGAACTCGGTGATGAAATGGCCTTTTTAACAGGCATCGATAATATCAAACAACAAGGTGGTGCCATTGGTTTTTTCACTGACGGGGTATTAACTCGCACCAGTGTTTACCAACAAGCCTTGATATTGGCCTTGGTTCCCATTAAGCATGAAATTTATAAAGAGCTAAACCAAGTAGAAGATTAATTATACTTAAAATAATTAAAATTGCATGTGCGATTAAACACTACTCTTTTCACACTAAAGTATGGGAAACCATACTTTTTTTGTGCCTATTTATTTGAAATATGACCAATACCAATACACTAAATAGTTCGAATTG